>NZ_CP161920.1:0-132500 GCF_040819555.1 Nitratireductor sp. GISD-1A_MAKvit | reverse complement strand
CTAGTAGTGGCGAGCGAACGCGGACCAGGCCAGTGGCTATCGTTTAACAAGCAGAACCTTCTGGAAAGTTGGACCGGAGCGGGTGACAGTCCCGTATGCGTAATGTGAACGATAGTCCTCGAGTAGGGCGGGACACGTGAAATCCTGTCTGAACATGGGGGGACCACCCTCCAAGCCTAAGTACTCGTGCATGACCGATAGCGAACTAGTACCGTGAGGGAAAGGTGAAAAGCACCCCGACGAGGGGAGTGAAAGAGTACCTGAAACCGGTTGCCTACAAACAGTGGGAGCACGCAAGTGTGACCACGTACCTTTTGTATAATGGGTCAGCGACTTAATGTAACATGCAAGCTTAAGCCGGTAGGTGTAGGCGTAGCGAAAGCGAGTCTTAACAGGGCGCTCAGTATGTTGCATTAGACCCGAAACCGAGTGATCTAGCCATGAGCAGGTTGAAGGTTGGGTAACACCAACTGGAGGACCGAACCCATATCTGTTGCAATAGATCGGGATGACTTGTGGCTAGGGGTGAAAGGCCAATCAAACTCGGAAATAGCTGGTTCTCCGCGAAATCTATTTAGGTAGAGCGTCGACTGAATACCCTCGGGGGTAGAGCACTGGATGGGCTAGGGGTCCTCACCGGATTACCAAACCTAACCAAACTCCGAATACCGAGGAGTAGTGGTCGGCAGACACACGGCGGGTGCTAACGTCCGTCGTGGAGAGGGAAACAACCCTGACCAACAGCTAAGGTCCCCAAGTTATGGCTAAGTGGGAAAGGATGTGAGACTCCCAAAACAACCAGGATGTTGGCTTAGAAGCAGCCATCATTTAAAGAAAGCGTAACAGCTCACTGGTCTAATTAAGGGGTTTTGCGCCGAAAATGTACCGGGGCTAAAGCCATACACCGAAGCTTTGGGTTCACCGCAAGGTGAGCGGTAGCGGAGCGTTCCGTAGGCTGATGAAGGGAGACCCGTGAGGGCTCCTGGAGGTATCGGAAGTGCGAATGCTGACATGAGTAACGATAAAGGGGGTGAGAGACCCCCTCGCCGAAAGTCCAAGGGTTCCTGCTTAAAGTTAATCTGAGCAGGGTTAGCCGGCCCCTAAGGCGAGGCCGAAAGGCGTAGTCGATGGGAACCACGTTAATATTCGTGGGCCTGGAGGTAGTGACGGATTGCGGACGTTGTCTTTCCTTATTGGATTGGAGAGGCAGCCATGTGGTCCCAGGAAATAGCTCCTCCATATAGACCGTACCCGAAACCGACACAGGTGGACTGGTAGAGTATACCAAGGCGCTTGAGAGAACTCTGCTGAAGGAACTCGGCAAAATGCACGCGTAACTTCGGGATAAGCGTGACCCTTGTTCGGGCAACCGGATGGGGGTGGCACAGACCAGGGGGTAGCGACTGTTTATCAAAAACACAGGGCTCTGCGAAGTCGCAAGACGACGTATAGGGTCTGACGCCTGCCCGGTGCCGGAAGGTTAAGAGGAGGAGTGCAAGCTCTGAATTGAAGCCCCGGTAAACGGCGGCCGTAACTATAACGGTCCTAAGGTAGCGAAATTCCTTGTCGGGTAAGTTCCGACCTGCACGAATGGCGTAACGACTTCCCCGCTGTCTCCAGCAGAGACTCAGTGAAATTGAATTCCCCGTGAAGATGCGGGGTTCCTGCGGTTAGACGGAAAGACCCCGTGCACCTTTACTATAGCTTTACACTGGCATTCGTGTCGGCATGTGTAGGATAGGTGGTAGGCTTTGAAGCGTGGGCGCCAGCTCGCGTGGAGCCATCCTTGAAATACCACCCTTATCTACATGGATGTCTAACCGCGGTCCGTTATCCGGATCCGGGACAGTGTATGGTGGGTAGTTTGACTGGGGCGGTCGCCTCCTAAAGAGTAACGGAGGCGCGCGATGGTGGGCTCAGAACGGTCGGAAATCGTTCGCTGAGTGCAATGGCATAAGCCTGCCTGACTGCGAGACTGACAAGTCGAGCAGAGACGAAAGTCGGTCATAGTGATCCGGTGGTCCCGCGTGGAAGGGCCATCGCTCAACGGATAAAAGGTACGCCGGGGATAACAGGCTGATGACCCCCAAGAGTCCATATCGACGGGGTTGTTTGGCACCTCGATGTCGACTCATCGCATCCTGGGGCTGGAGCAGGTCCCAAGGGTATGGCTGTTCGCCATTTAAAGCGGTACGTGAGTTGGGTTCAGAACGTCGTGAGACAGTTCGGTCCCTATCTGCCGTGGGTGTAGGAATATTGACAGGATCTGTCCCTAGTACGAGAGGACCGGGATGGACGTATCTCTGGTGGACCTGTTGTGGCGCCAGCCGCATAGCAGGGTAGCTATATACGGAACGGATAACCGCTGAAGGCATCTAAGCGGGAAACCGACCTGAAAACGAGTATTCCCTGAGAGTCGTGGGAGACCACCACGTTGATAGGCCGGGTGTGGAAGTGCGGCAACGCATGGAGCTTACCGGTACTAATAACTCGATCGGCTTGAATCATTCTCATTGCTTATGCTCATCTGGGCTTATGCTCATCTTGAGCGCTCACGCGGGTTTGCCTTGCAAACCGCTGCGCGGGCGCGGCGCATGAGCGCCGACGGCCAGTCGGCCTTGCAGGCTTTGCCTGTATTCTGGCCTTGTGGGCTTCGCCCGGAGCCAGATAAATCAATGACCGAAAGGTCAACCAGCTTCTCGATTACATGCGTTTCGCCGACCTGGTGGTTATGGCGGGGCGGCTGCACCCGTTCCCATTCCGAACACGGCCGTGAAACGCCCCAGCGCCGATGGTACTTTGTCTTAAGACACGGGAGAGTAGGTCGCTGCCAGGTCTGCAAAACGCATGGAAAGCTTCTCGACACAAAAACAAAACAAAAAGGCCGCAAACGCGGCCTTTTGCCATGAAAACAGGCAAAACAACGCAAAAACGTTGACGCGGGGTGGAGCAGCCCGGTAGCTCGTCAGGCTCATAACCTGAAGGTCGCAGGTTCAAATCCTGCCCCCGCAACCAAATATACCAAAAATATCAGCTATTTAGAATCGAGCCGCGCCCGGCGCCAAGGCGTCTTTCTTGACGCCGCAACGCCACGGCAACACTTTGCCTGAACGCGTGACTGACATCATCCCCTGAAATGGTCCCCATTTGCGGCCAGCCTGTTCCTCAACGAAGGAGACAGGCAATGAAACGATCACGGTTCTCGGAAGAACAGATCATCGGCATTTTGAGGGAGCATCATGCCCGTCTGATGTTCCTCCGAGAAGCAGCAGGCTGCTCTGCAGCCCAGCATTCTATTTGACCCGCCCGCGGGTGAGAATGTCCTCGACCGAGGGCAGCGCCGCCATGACCTCGGGAGTGACATCGTTTGATGCCGGCATTGGTCCCTCCCAACCTGCTTCTCCTGGCCTGCCGACAACGATCCGGCCGACCATCGCCGCCATCTCGTGCGGGATGCAGTAATAATCATAGACTCCCGGCACTTTGAGAACGATCTCGGCGCTTTCTCCGGGAAGTAGAAATCCAGTGTCCCAAGGCTCTGCATTGACAGGGATGCGGCGCAGTCGGTCGTAATTGGCCGGGTGATACGCTGTGGCAGTGTGGCTGTTGCCTTTATCCCTGTTGACGAAATGCAGGGTGGTGCCGGGTGAGACCACAAGGCCAACGGGCGTGAACCAGATGCGCTCTCCGCGGCTCGTGCCGCGCATTTCTATTGTCTCGACATTTGCCGCCTTGATCGACGGTGGCAAGAGGAGCGCGGCGCCAAGGGCCGCCTCCCATTGCAAGGACCTGTCGGCGCGGGGTGATCATTCTGCCAGACGTCCCTTGGCGTCAACGTCATGGAAGAGAACGACATGCGCATGCGGTTTGTCCACACCAGGATGGCCTGCATTGTAGTAGATGTCGACGCCGCTAACCGTGTGCGCCCCAACGCTCAACTCGTCATAGGCAGTTCCATTCTGAAGCTCTTCGAAAGGCGTCATGTAGACCGTGGCGGAAAGCTTGCCGTCGCGATCATAGGCGAGGAACGGACCGGCGGGCAGGGTTTCGGGGTCGACGAACAGTGTGCCCAGACCGGGAATGAATTCCGGCAGCGGCAGTGCATCGCTGACTTTGATATAAGGGTCTCCTGGAGGTGCAGCTTTCAACGCCTCCTCGTCATGCGCGAAAGCGGGAGCGGCACAAAGCAGCGAGCCGGCGGCGAACAGAGTAGGCAGGAATTTCATGGCTTGTCCTTTCCTGTTGGATGGAGGCCCTGTGGCGGGCGCTCAACCCATTGGATGCGCGCCACCGCAAAACGTTCCCGAAGTTGAACCGCCGCAACCAGGTGAAAATTCTCCGACGTTTCGGGAACGCGGCGTCGGGTCCGTGCATCCAATGGTCGAAGGGAGCGACTGTCCCATTCTGCCGACCGGCCGCATGAAGGAGTTATACTGTGCTCAATACGATGGTTCCCCACGATCACAGCTGCGACGACGTTTCGGTCTCTGAGCGAATTCGCGCACGTTTGAGGGCCGCCGGCCAGACGTTCCGGGCCAATGACAACATTGCGGCGTTCATCGAGGATGGTGAGCTGGAAGCACTTTGCCTGGAAGTCGAGAACCGGATGAATGCGGTGCTCGACGCGCTCGTGATCGACACGGAGAACGATCACAACACGGTTGGCACGGCGCGGCGCGTGGCAAGGATGTTTGTCGATGAGGTGTTTGCAGGGCGGTATCGCCCGGCGCCGCCCGTCACCAGCTTTCCCAACGTCTCGCAGCTGAATGAACTGATGATCGTCGGCCCGCTCACGGTGCGCAGTGCCTGTTCCCACCATCTGTGCCCGATCATGGGAAAGATGTGGATCGGCGTCCTTCCCAGCAGGGAGGCTGAACTGATCGGCCTGTCCAAGTTCGCCCGCCTTTGCGACTGGATCATGAGCCGCCCGCAGATCCAGGAGGAAGCCGTGATCATGTTGGCCGATGAGCTCGAAAGCCGTCTTCAGCCTGAAGGGCTGGCCGTCGTGATGGAGGCGGATCATTTCTGCATGCATTGGCGTGGCGTGAAGGATGAGCAGCCTGTGATGACGTCATCCATCATGCGCGGGGCGTTTTTGCAGAACGACGCGCTGAGACGTGAATTTCTCGACCTGCGCAAAGGCGGCGTCAAGCGACACTGATCAGACGTTCAAGATCATGTCCGACAGGTCATGTCGGTGCGCTCGGCGCAGGCGATCGCTCGACCCCGCGGATCGCGATGAAAGGCACTGGTGTTATATGTTTCTCAGGAGGCAAGAATGTATGAAGCCGTAGAGCGGGGTGCATCTGCATTCACGGAGGATGTTCCGGATACCGAACTGGCCAGGCGTGCGGCCCAAAAGGACGGCGCCGCCTTCGAGGCGATCATGCGTCGCCACAACCAGCTCCTGTTCCGAACGGCCCGGGGCCTCGTGCGCAGCGACGGCGAGGCAGAGGATGTCGCGCAGGAAGCATGGATGCAGGCCTGGCGCGCGCTTGCCGGGTTTCGGGCCGAAAGCAAGCTTTCCACCTGGCTGGTCCGCATCACCGTCAACGAGGCGTTGGGCCGGTTGCGCCGGAAGAGTGCGCAGATCATTCCACTGGAGAAAGCCATGATGTCGTCCGACAACGACACGCGGAAGGCACTGACCGAAGCTCCGGATCAGGGTCCGGAGCATGCGGTCGAACGGTCCCAGCTCCGCGCTCTGATCGAGGCGCGCATCGCGGTGTTGCCCGAAGCATTTCGCAGCGTCTTCATGTTGCGCGCAATCGAGGAAATGAGCGTCGATGAGGTGGCGGAGGTGCTGGACATCCCAGCGGCCACGGTCCGCACGCGCTATTTCCGCGCTCGCGCCCTTCTGCGCGAAAGCCTCGCTCAGGAGATGGACTTCGCCATCGGCGAGGCGTTCAGCTTTGCCGGTGAGCGCTGTGATCGCATCGTGGCGGGCGTCATGGTTCGAGCCCGGGCGGAAGGTCTTTGTGAGTAAGGCTGCCGGCTGGTCAGGAAGCACCTTCGCCCCAAAGGACCCGGATATTATCCGGGATGACGCTGGCTCATGTCACGAACGGGCGTGATCGAGCCTCCGACTGAAGCAAGACCAAAGGCGGTATTAATCCGCCGGGTTCGGATGCTAAGGGAAGCAATTTGCCAGAGATCGCGGGCCGGGCGCAGGCTAGGTAGTTTTCAGGACGTTGGAAATTCTGCCGGACAGGACTGCACGTTGTCCATCTTCAGGAAAACCGGAATCCTTCATCCCCACAACGGTATAAAGCTTGTCGTCGCGAAAGGCACTGGCAAAGCGGGTCGACACACCGTCACCCGGAAGGGCATCCGTTTCCAGGAAATCGGGTTCAGCCTCGCTCGCCACGATCCGGGCATCGGCGGGTGACAATGCTCGAACGATCACTTCACCATGGCAGGGCGCGCGGTCCCAGTTGGAATCGGTGGGTTCGGCGAGTGGCTGGAGTTTGTAGATTCCCATTTTCATGAGAGGCAAACGCCGGACCTTGCAACTTGTTCCTCGATGCCCGTACAGGCTCGCGCTTGTTGCGGTCATGGCGGGGCTATCGGCCTTGAACGCAGGCGGAGAGAAAGCTGACGGTCAATCCGCCCCAAAGGACCGCCATGATGGACAACCCGGCCAGAAGCATCGCGATCATCTTGAGGGGTTGCGCGTGTTCTTTCCTGTCCGCAATGCCAAGAGACCGTGAAAACGCATCTGGTTTGATCAGAAACCATGACAAGAGTGCTACCGCGACGAGGCTTGTCGCGGTGACAAACAGCGTCGTTGTGGCTGCTTGCGCCTCAAGCCGACACAGCAATGTGTGACTTCCATAAGAGAGCGTGAAATGCGCTGCCCAAATGAGTGGTCCAAGCAGGATGAAGAGCAAAGTCCCGGGGGTGGACGGTTTGCGATCATCGTCGTTGTGGCGGCTGTCCCGCTTCATCGTCTGGCTCCGTTCTATCCTGCCAACCTTGGAAAACCGTGAACCACGAACAGCCCAAACAGCAGTTGCGCGGCAGCGTAGTGGTAAAGGACCGCTGCATTGTCGAAGCTCACGCGCCGTTCACTGTCCAGCTTGCCGGCCAATATGCGCGCCATGGCGAACCCGATCATGACGAGGAGCGCGAAGGCCAACTGGCCGTTCAGAACGCTTTGCATGTAAACCAGTGCGCCATAGGTGTTCTCGGTGGGGCGCAAACCGCTTTGCCAATGTCCCCACAGCTCGGTTGCGATGGCACCGACGAGGGTGAGCGCTGCGATGCCGCAAAGGAGAACTGACTGGGCCCGAGGAGTGCCCCGTGCCGGCAGTCTGCGGCTGGCCTTTCGGATTGCGAGCGTGCCTGCGATCACGAGCCCACCGCTGGCGACGGCCCAGGGGATGGAGGGCAGGGCAGGCGAGCCCGAAGGTGCCCAGACTTCCGGAGAAACAACCCAAAGATAGAGGTAGGAGAAAACGAAGGCGATGTAGAGGGACGCGGCGACGAAGACCAGCACCACCATTGCCCACCAGGAGTGGGAAAGCGGCCCCGTTGCATAGGTGGGAAGCATTATTCCGCCACCAATATCGACTTTCTCCCGGGAGGGGCCGGGATCGAGACCCCAGACCCAGATCAGACAGGTCGCGATGGCGATAATGCCGCAGATGATGGCGGTCACAACGAATTTAACCGTGAGAAGCAGGAAAAATGCGGCGGTAAAGACTGCGGCAATCACTGGCTCCCAACCTGGGCCAGGCATACGGATGATGTATTGCGGCCGCGCATCGATCGCCGAGGTGACGATGGTCTCGCGCCCGCCGGTCGGCGCATTGGGCAGGAAATGCTGCCCGTCGCGCACCTCACGCGGCAGGCTGGGGCGATCCCAGAGCGGCTCGCGGCTGGTTACATAGGGAATGCTGCGCGCGGAGTAGATGCCATTGGGAAGCCATTCCAGCGTGCCGGCGCCCCAGGGATTTTCCGGGGCATTGGCGCGGGCGAGAACGCTGCGAATGAGGTCCATTACGAAAAGTGCCACGCCTGCGGCAAAGATATAGGCCCCGATGGTGGAGATCATGTTGAGGCTGTCCCAGCCCACCCCTTCTGGATAGGTCCACACCCGACGCGGCATGCCGCGCAGGCCAGTGATGTGCATGGGGAAAAAGGCGATGTGGAACCCGGAAAACATCAGCCAGAAAACCCACCGGCCGATCTTTTCAGACAGCATTCGGCCGGTCGCGACAGGCATCCAGTAGTAGAAGGTGGCGAAGAGCGGAAACACCATCCCGCCAATGAGCACATAGTGGAAATGGGCCACGACGAAATAGGTGTCGTGGACCTGAAAATCGACAGGCACCAGCGCGACCATGACACCGGTGAGGCCGCCTATGGTGAAAATGACAAGGAAGCCGATGACGAAGAGGGACGGGGTGTTGATGCGGAAGCGGCCTTTGCTCGCGGCCATCGTGGCGATCCAGGAGAAGACCTGAATGCCCGACGGGATCGCGACCGCCATGCTGGCAGCGGAAAAGAAGGCGAGGCTGAGGGAGGGAATGCCCGTGGTGAACATGTGGTGCACCCAAAGGCCAAAGGAAAAGAAACCCGTTCCCACCAGGGCAACCACGATGAGCCTGTAGCCGATCAGCGGTCGTCGGGCCATGGTCGGCACGATCATGGAAACGAGACCTGCCGCCGGCAGGAAAATGATATAGACCTCGGGGTGTCCGAAAAACCAGAACAGGTGCTGCCACAAAAGCGGGTCTCCGCCATTGGCAACCGAAAAGAAAGGCCAGCCGAAGGCGCGCTCGATCTCCAGCAGCATCGTGGCGAGAATGACGGCCGGGAAGGCGAAGATGATCATGGCCGCAAAGATCAGCATGGACCATGCGAAGACAGGCATCTTTGTGAGCGACATGCCGGGCGGGCGGGTGCGCAGCGTACCGACCACGATCTCGATGGCGCCGGCAATTGCGGAAATCTCGATGAAACCGATGCCCAGAAGCCAGAAATCGGCGTTGTCGCCGGGAGAGAACTCCTTGAGCGTCAACGGTGTGTACATGAACCAGCCGCCCTTGGGGGCGAGGTCGTAGAACAGGGTGGAAAAGAAGACGAGACCACCGACCACATAGGCCCCAGACGGCAAAGGCGCTGAGACGTGGGAAGGGCAGGTCACGGGCCGCAAGCATCTGCGGCAGAAGCATCACGCCCAGAGCCTCCACTGCCGGCACCGCGAAGAGGAACATCATTGTCGTGCCGTGGACGGTGAAAATCTGGTTGTAGAGATCCTGGCTGAGGAAGTCGTTTTCCGGCACCGCCAGCTGTGTGCGCATCAGGAGTGCCAGCACGCCGGCAAGCAAAAAAAACAGAAAAGCTGCGCCGATATAGTAGAGGCCGATAACCGAGTTGTTGACGGCGGTGAAGATCCTGAAACCGCCCGGTGTCGCCCAGATGCGTTTGAGCTCATCAAGCTCTGCTTCCGGGCGCGGCTCAGGGTGAGGGAGGGAATTCGGTTCACTGCTCATGCGCCGTTGCTCCGCGGTGTGTACAGGAGAAGGGGACCGCCCCCCGGATGCGAGGTAGAATCATTCCGTCTCTCGACAGGTTCTGCATGAATGAGCGCAGTCAGGCGGCGCCCGGCCTGCCGCGCCACGCTGGCACAGGCAGCGAAGAGCAACAGATTGACCGGCAGGCTGAGTTGCGCGAAATCGACCATCTCAATCCAGCCCCTCCAGATAGGCGGAAATGGCAAACAGCTCGTCTTCGGAAAGGTTCTCGTAGGGAGGCATGTGGTTGTCCGGCTTTATGTGCTGGTGTTCGCCAATCCACCGGGCGATCATGCGCGCATTGTTGGGTAGCGTTGCCGCACCCAGCGAGTGGCGGGAGGCCAGATGCGTCAGGTCCGGGCCGATCATGCCTGTGGCAGATGTGCCGCGAATGGTGTGGCAGCCACCACAACCGTTTTCCATGAAATGTGACTGCCCGCGCCGGGCGAGATCACCCTGTGGTTCGGTGGCGTCTTCGGCTTCGCTTTCCAGCCAGGCGTCAAACTCCGCCGGCGGCATCGCCACCACATAAAATGACATCAACGCGTGGGCGCCGCCGCAATACTCGGCGCATTGCCCGCGGCTTATTCCGGCCTCCGTCGCCTCGACGGTGAGCGTGTTGGTCCGTCCCGGGATCATGTCCAGCTTGCCTGCCAGTCGTGGCGCCCAGAAGCTGTGAATGACGTCGCTCGACTTCAGATGAAGGGCCACCGGTTTGCCCACGGGCAGACGAAGCTCATTGGCGCTCACCACGCGTTTGCCGTCATCCGTGGTGTAAATGACCTCCCACCACCATTGTTTTCCGGTGATCGTGATGGCCTGTCCCTCGGCGCGATTGGCCCGCGAGGCCCCCGCATTCATGACGACAAGCCCGTAGGCAAGCAGGGCTGACAGGACGATCACGGGAAAGACGATACCGCCGCCAATGATGAGCCAGTCTTTGCCGAGCCTGGAACGCCAGCGTTCGGGCCCCCACATGGCCAGCGCGAGCGCGATCAGCACCACCGCCGTCACGATAATGCTCACCACCGTGACGGTGATGAACAGCTGGTTTACCTCGACAGCCTCGCGCCCGGCCGGCTGAAGCGCCGACTGCACTCCCGCACAGCCGCTTGCAAGCGCAGCGACAGACACCACCAACATCCTCGCCAAACGTTTCACGGTCTGGCCTCCGTGATCTGCGGTGTGCCCTTCTCCGCAATCGGACCAGACAGGTAGCGGGCCGCCTGATCCATCTGTTCGGGTGTCAGTCGCGCCGCGATCATCGCCATGATGCTGCTGTATGCGGTGCCGCTCCGCTTGCCAGATCTGAACAGGGCCAATTGTTGCGTGATGTAGTCTGCCGAGAGGCCGGCAAGCTTCGGGAAGCTGGGAGAGGCTGCCTCACCGTGGCAGGAGAGGCAGGCCGGTATCTGCTTTTGGGGAATGCCGGAATGAGCGATCTCTTTTCCGAGTTCCGTGTCTGTGTCTGCGCCCTCGCTTGGGGCGGGGGCTGGCTGGCTGGCGAAATAGCGTGACAGGCGCTTTATGCTCTCATCGCTCATTTCAGCGGCGATCGGTTCCATCATCCCGCTTTGACGAACGCCCCGGCGATACTCCAGAAGTGCCCGCTCCAGATAGGGTTGCGACTGCCCTGACAGGTTGGGAACCATCGGCGCAATCGGAGGGGCCTCCGCATCGCCGTGACAGGCAATGCAACGGGTCGCTTCATCCATCGCCGATGTTCGGGTCCGGCCTGCAAGGCGAGCATAGTCCGGAGCGGTCATGCCGGGCAAACGGCGCAGGAAAGCGACCAGCGGCCAGACCTCGTCGCCACGTCCCTCTCCAGTCCAGGCCGGCATGCCCGTGAATTTCAGGCCGTTCTCGACGATCCATGCAAGTTCTGTATCCTCCCGTGCATCGACCCGTGCCGCCAGGTCAGGTGGTGCCGGGTACATTTTGAGTGCCACGGGGTTGGGCGGGTCTTCCGGGCGACCATGACAGGGCGCGCAGCCAAGTTCGAAATGGCGGGCGCCAAGCCGCGCCATGCCATCGGTGTGGACGTTCTCAGGTTGATCATCGTCGCTATGAAACGCAATGGACCGGTCCAGGGTGAAGTTGATGATTTTCTCGGTAATCAGGAAATGCCGCACGGATGCCGAGACGTTGTAAATGCCCGAGAGTATGAAAAGAGCCCCGCCCAGGAGACCGGCTGCGAGAAATATGACGAGCCACAGCAGGCCCCGTCTCCATCTGAGGTCCAGCGGCAGTCGCACGGTCAGCGCTCTCCCTCGGGGAAATGCCAGCCTCCGGCTATCTCGGTTCGCGCGTACCAATCACGCACAAGGATGATGCTGCCAAGAACATAGGTTGCCGGGCATGCAATCAGCATCAGCAGGCCGGCGAGCTGCTGGTCGCCGAGGGGCGCGGCATAGAGTGCGCGGGGGGAGAAGACCAATAGTACGCCCAGAAGGCAGAACAGCTTGCCGGTCACGAGCAATGCCAGAAGAGCGTTCCACGGGCGGCTTCGCGCATCGGAGAAAACCGCATCCCAGAACGCCAAGGCGGACAGGAAAAGCGTGAGGTGCATGAGGGCGGATGGAACGGAGGATGTTCCTGCCCATTGCATGGCGAAGGGCGCATGCCACCCCCACAGAAGCGCGAGCTGGATGACGGTCGCTGCGAAAAGCCCGATGGGCACGGAAATCCGGCTGCGCAGCCTCGCCGGCAGCAACCAGACGGCAAGCGGTGCAAGCCCGTTCATGGCGGCAATGTGGATTGCCATATGGCTGGAAAGCATGTGGCCCATACACTCCGAATGCTTCGCCTCCGACTTTGTTCCGCTCGGGGTCCCGTTGGTGAAGAAATGGAACGGAAGGCCGGTCTGGTTCGTTCGCCACTGACAGGAGACTGGTGAGGAACACCGCAAGGACAGAGTGATCGAACATGGCAAGCCGTCCCATCTGGAAAGGTCAGTTGCGCCTCTCGCTGGTCGCGATCCCGGTCGAGATGTTTTCTGCAACCAATCGAAAAGGCCGCATATCGTTTCGCCAGGTCCACAAGCCTTCGGGAAAGCGCATTCGCTATGAAAAAGTGGTTCCGGGGGTCGGGCCGGTGGATACGGACGATATCTGGAAGGGCTATGAGATTGAGAAGAACGAGTATGTGATGATCGATCCTGACGAGATCGAGGACATCAAGCTGGAATCCAGGAAAACGCTGGAACTGGTTCAGTTCGTCGATATCGCCGAGATCCCGCCAATCTATTTCGACAAACCCTATTTCCTGAGCCCGTCCGACGAACTGGCGGAAGATGCATTCCGCGTCGTGCGCGATGCGTTGCGAGAGACGAAGAAGGCCGGCATCGGACAATTGGCCATGCGTGGTCGGGAATATCTCGTCGCCGTTCGTCCCTGCGGCTCCGGCCTTTTGCTGGAAACCCTGCATTACGAGGACGAGATCAGGAAAACCGATCCCTTTTTCAGCAGTATTTCCGACAAAAAAGCCGAAAAGGAGCTGCTTTCCGTCGCAACGGACCTGATTGAGAACAAGTCGGCTCCCTTCGATGCCGGCGCATTCAAGGACCGATATTCCGAAGCGATCCACGCCCTCGTGAAAGAAAAGGCCGGAAAGCGCAGAAAGACGGGCGCGCCAAAAAAGACGAAAAGCACGCAGAAGGGTGAGAACGTCGTCGACCTCATGGAGGCGCTCAAAAAGAGTGTCAAATCGTCGGAAGAAAAGGCGAAATCCTCTTCCAGGGGCGGGCGCAGATCGTCCTCGCGGAAGAAGAGCGCCTGATTGGCCATGGCTACTCGTTCACCACAAAAATTGCTCCGCGAATACCGCGCTAAACGGGATTTCTCCAAGACAACCGAACCGCAACACAGGCAGTCGGCGAAGAACGGAGAGGCGCTGAGCTTCGTCGTGCAGAAACACGATGCGAGCCGGCTCCATTATGATTTCCGGCTCGAATGGGAAGGGGTCTTGAAGAGCTGGGCTGTTACAAAAGGGCCCAGTCTCGACCCTTCGGAAAAGCGGTTGGCCGTGCGCACCGAGGACCACCCCCTTTCCTATGGCACATTCGAAGGAATCATTCCCGAGAGCGAATATGGCGGCGGGACCGTCATGCTTTGGGATCGCGGGCATTGGGAGCCGGAGGGCGAACCCGGCGAAGGGTTGAAGAAGGGAAAACTCACCTTTCTCCTGCATGGCGAAAGGCTTGGCGGAAAATGGTCGCTGGTGCGCATGAAGCGCGACGACAAGAGTGAACGCGAGAACTGGCTTCTTATCAAGGCCGATGACGACGCTGCATCGAAAGCAGAAGATGTGCTCAAGGTTCATGAGCGCAGTGTAGAGACCAAGCGGTCTTTAAAGGAGATTGCAGAGGCTTCCGACGCCATGCCTGGATGGCGCGAGCCGCAACTGGCGACGCTGGTGGAGCGTGTGCCGGGCGGGAGCGGCTGGCTGACGGAGATGAAGTATGACGGATACCGGGCGCTTTTGGCCATCGACCGTGAAAGCACGCGCATCTTCACGCGCAATGGCAAGGACTGGACAGACCGCTTCCCCGATCTGGCTGCAGCTGCGGCTGAACTCGATACGTCAAACACGCTTCTGGATGGCGAGATCGTCGCGTTCAACGCTGAGGGCCATACCGATTTTTCGACCTTGCAGAGGGCCCTGTCGTCCGGGGAACAAGTCTCCTGTTTCGTGTTCGACCTGCTCGTGAAAGAGGGGCTGGACCTGACCGATAAACCTTTGCGTGAACGCAAGAAGCGTCTGGAACGGCTTCTGAAAGATCATGAAGGAACGCTTCTTTATTCCGCTCATACAACCGACGACGCCGGCGAGGTTTTGACGAAGCTGTGCAAGGGTGGCCATGAAGGGATCATCGTCAAGAATGCGGAGGATCCCTATCGTCCGGGGCCGCCACAAGAGCTGGTTGAAGGTGAAGTGTTCGCGACGTCAGGAACTGGTCATCGGAGGATATTCTCCCTCGGACAAGAAAGGGCGCCCGTTCGCTTCTCTGCTGCTAGGCGCATTCGAGAGCAAACGTCTTGTCTATCGGGGCCGTGTCGGCACCGGATTTGACGATGACACGATGCAGGACCTCGCACGGCTTTTCGAGGCAAGGGCACGCAAGACCTCGCCTTTCGAAAAGGTCCCAGACAGCATTGCCGGTTCGGCGCACTACGTGACGCCCAATCTCGTGGCGGAAATCGCGTTCGCCGAATTCACCTCGGACGGCTTTGTTCGTCATGCCGTGTTCAAGGGGCTGCGGGAAGACAAGGAAGCACGACAGGTGGTTGTTGAATGATGGAACACGGCTGTGAAGAGACATGAGGGGATCGGGCGAGGAAAAAATGCGCGCGCTCATCTGGTTTGTGGGCATCGTCGTGGCGCTGATGGTGGTGTCGATGCTGCACACAACCGGGTGGATGACGTCCACCGTGGCATTGGCCTTCTTCGTGGCGCTGGCAATCTGGCCGGTGGACAATGGTTTGCGCAGGCGTCTGCCCGGCAATCTGCGCTGGCTGGGACACCTGGCGGCACTCGTGGTTATGCTGCTGTTGCTCGGAGTGTTTTTTGGTGGGGTGGTGTTCGCGGCTCGACAGATTACGGCGGGGTTGCCGGCCTATGAGGAGCCTGCCCGCGCAATGCTCGACCAACTTGGGCGCTGGATCGACCTTCCGGCCGTTGCAGATGGCAATGGCGGGTTCTCGGGACGTCTTATGGACCCGGTGTTCAGTTTCGTTTCTGGCGCGGTGGTGTCCACATCGAACCTCATTGGCATCTTGTCGCTTCTCGTGTTTCTGGCCTTGTTGATGTTGATCGAGGGGCCGGCTTTGTCACGGAAACTGCGGGCTGTCGCGGGCAATCATGATGGAGATGCCTACGGTGCCACGGTCACGGCGATAGCTGTCAGGGTGCGCGGTTACCTTGCGGTCCGCACGCTGATGGGTGTTGTCACCGGCTGTCTTTATGCCCTGTGGAGCTGGCTTTGGAATGTGGACTTCGCCCTCACCTGGGGCTTGCTCGCCTTCCTGCTGAACTACATTCCCAATGTGGGTTCCTTCATTGGCGGCATCCTGCCGGCAGGGTTTGCCTTTCTGCAGCATGATCCTATGTGGGCGCTGGCATTCGGGGGTGGCCTGATCGTGATCGAACAGATCATGGGCAACTATGTGGATCCCAGACTGCAGGGAAATCAGCTCGCGCTTTCGCCTCTTGTCGTTCTGGTCGCGCTTCTCTTCTGGGGCTGGGTGTGGGGGCTTGCAGGCGCCTTGATCGCGGTGCCCATGACTCTCGTGATCATGATCGTCTGCGTTCGGATTGGCCCCTTGCAGCCGCTGGCGCTGTTTCTTTCCAACTGCCGCGATATCGAGGAGCTCAAACGAGCCACAAGCGCCTGAACGGCGATGGCTCAGCGGTCGGTGTTTTCCCGGACGTCTTTCACGAAATCGACCGAGACGGCGGGAGCGGCGTTGCCGAAACTGTTGCGCACGTAAGTGAGCACCGCGGCAATCTCCTCATCGCTGAGCTTCCAGTCGAAGGCCGGCATGGCCTGAGGTGTCGGGTAACGCTCCGTCGGCACCGCCTTCGCGCCTTCAAGCACTGCCCTGACGAGGGTGGTCGGGTCATGTGAATGGACCAGCGAAGAGCCCTTCAAAGGCGCAAATTGCCTTGGCACGCCCTCTCCCTCGGGTGCATGGCAGGCCGAGCACTGCGTTTCATAAATGCGCTGTCCCAGCACCATCGGTTTCTGGTCCTCACGCAAGGGTTCGACCGGTGTTTCCTCATGGGCTGGCAAGGACTTGATATATTCGGCTATGGCGGAAACATCGCTTTCGGTGAGATGGCTGGTCGATTTCTCTATTACGTCCGTCATGGGCCCGAAGGCAGCGGTTCGGTCATTGCGACCGTAGCGCAGAAACTCCACGAGTTCCTGCTTCGACCAGTCACCGATGCCGTCGCGCTTGGAACCGGTCAGCGATGGCGCCCACCAGCCTTCGGCAAACCCGCCGGTAAAGCGATGCTCGCCCTCCTTGACCGCGCCGATCAGGTTCTTGGGCGAGTGGCACATGCCGCAATGTGCCAGCCCTTCGACCAGATATTTGCCGCGGTTCCATTCTTCCGAGCGCTCGGGGTTCGGCTCGAAGTTCCGGTCCTCAAAGTTGAGCAAGTTCCAGCCGATCATGCTGGCCCGCCAGTTCAATGGCCATGGAATTTCCGGTTCCCGCACTTCCTGACGAACGGGCTCAAGGGAATTGAGATAAGCGAAGATGGCGTCGCTGTCCTCGCGGGTCACTATGGTGAAATGCGTATAGGGAAAGGCCGGATAAAGGCGCGATCCATCGCGGCTGATGCCTTCGTTCATGGCGCGGTAGAAATCGTCTTCCGACCACCGCCCGAGCCCCGTTTCGTCATCCGGGGTGAGGTTGGCGGAGTAGATCGTTCCGAAGGGCGTCGGCAGCGCGTAATCGCCGGCCATGGGCCTGTTCTCATCCACCGTATGGCAGGCCCCGCAATCGCCGGCCCGGGTGAGATAATACCCCTTCTGGCGCATGGTCCAGTCGTTGTTGTCGGTGGCATTTGCTTCGCCTGAAAAGAGCGCTAGCCCCGCTGTCGCAGCAAACGCCGATGCAAGGGTGATCTTCGTTTTGAGATGAGTCATGCCTGCACCAATGGTCCGGGGTTGCGCAGATATTGCGTCCTGATCGCTTGGGCGGTGTGATAGGCGAGCGCTGCCACCGTGCCGGTGGGATTGTAGCCGGGGTTTTGCGGAAAGTTTCCCGCTCCCGTCACAAACAGATTGGGCAGATCCCAGCTCTGGTTGTAGCGGTTGGTGACGCTTTCGCGCGGGTTGTCGCCCATGATGTGACCGCCCGTATTGTGGGTCGACTGATAGGGCACGATCGAATAGGGCCCCTTTCGCCGGTTGACCTTCATCTCCCGCGGGTTCATCGCCCGTGCGATCTCCACCAGCCGGTCGGTCAGGTAGTTCGACATGCGATATTCATTGTCGGTGAAGTCGAATGTCATGCGCAGAAGCGGCCGGCCATAGGCATCCGTATAGGTGGGGTCGAGGTCGAGATAATTGCCACGATGGCTCATCACCGCCCCATGGGCGAATATGGATGTGGAATGGTTGTAGCTTTCGCGCACCGCCCTCTTGTAGTCCGCGCCCCATGAGGGGGTTCCTTCGGGCGTCGGCTGGGATTCAATGGGTCGGCCATTGGTCTGCATCTGGGCGAGATAGCCGCCACCGATGAAGCCGAGACCGGTATGGTCGAAATTGTCCCCGTTGAACTCGTCAATCACCATGCCGAGCGCACCGGCCCCCGATGAAGGGGTTGAAGTTCGTGTCGTCGTCATAAAACAGGTCGACGCCCGACATGGTCTGGTACGCATAGTTCTTGCCAACCAGACCGCGCCCCGTCTCGGGATTGTAGGGTTCACCGATCTGCGACACCAAAAGCAGGTGAACATTGTGGTTGATATAGGCGGCCAGGATGACGATGTCGGCTGGCTGTTCGAATATCTCGCCTTCGGGCGAGATATATTCTACCCCCGTTGCTCGCCGACCGTCTCGACTTTTTAGAACGCGCAACACCATGGCTTCGGTGCGCAGCGTGAAATTCGGCTTGCGCATCAAGACGGGCAGGATGGTGGTTTCAGCCGTCGCCTTGGAGTAGTTCCCGCAGGCGAATTTTTCGCAAAAACCGCAATAGGTGCAGGGAGCTAGTGAGACGCCCAGCGGATTGGTGTACGCCCGGCTCATATTGGCGGATGGAGCGGGGAAGGGTGCATAGCCAAGCTCGCTGGCGGCATTGGCGAAGAGCATCGGCGCGTACACCATATCCATGGGCGGATTTGGGTATTCGCTGGAACGCGCACCTTCGAAGGGGTTCCCCCCGGGCTCGATGCGGCCGTTTAGATTGCCGGCCTTGCCCCCAATGCCACAAAGCTCCTCGAAGGTTCGGTAATGCGGTTCAAGATCCTCATAGGTGACGCCCCAGTCCTGCACGGTCATGGTGTCCGGTAACGGGCCGTAACGCTCCTCGTTGTGGGAGCGGGCCAGAAAATCGGATGGCAGAAAGCGCCATGTCACCCCGTTCCAGTGAACCCCGGAGCCTCCGACATTGGTGCCGGGAAGGAAGGAGCCGAGCCGACGCATCGGCAGGGCCTTCTCATTCGTGTTGTTGCGAAAGGTCAGTGTCTCGCGCTGCAGGGATTCAAACAGGGCGTGCCGGTATCGATACCGCACTTCGTCCTGTGCGTTGGTGACGGCATAATCCGTCGACGTGTTGCGCCAGACGCCCCGCTCCAGAGCGAGGACATCGAGACCTGCCTCGGTCAACTCCTGTGCCATGATGGCACCGGTCCAGCCCATGCCAACAATGACGACATCCCTTTTCGGTAGTCTGCGTGTCATGTCTCACTCGGTTGAATTTGGTGTGATACGGCTCGCGAAACCGGCCACGGAGACCGGTTCGAACTCCAGACGTTCATTGTGTCGTGCAACATAGGGCCGATAGTCATAGCGCGCGCCGGGAAAGCCGATCATGCGCCAGGCTTCCATGTCGCGGTTTCCGCCATGGATCGGGTCGCCGAAATAGCCCTCTTTGGTGTTTTGCAGCAGCAGCGAGAAAAAGGTGGAGGCGCTTGCGGTGGGAAGCGCAAGGTCGCCATTTTCCAGATCTGTCAGAATGCTGTCCTGCGTTGCCTCGTCCAGCTCGGCAAAACTCTTGCCATCATGGTTCGAAGCGATTGCGCCTTCGATCTCCCTGATCGCGCGGCGATAGAGCCATGATGGCGCGCGTGACTGGTAACCCTGACTATCCGTGCCTTCGAGGAAGGGCTCCTGCAGATAGAAGATATCGCCGCGGCCGTAGGAGCCGGCCAGTTGGTGATCGATGAAGTCCACGACGCCAAGCTGGGAGGCGCTCGGAAAGTCATCGGCCGGGATCAACCGGTCCACGGCAGCGGTGACAAAACGGCGTTCGGCATCTGTGAGGAAACGCTTGGCGGGGTTGTAGCGGTCGGGGGGGAGCGCCTTTCCCTGTTCCCATGGCACGCCACCCTGATAGTCTCTCGCGCCAGCATATCCTGCCAGTGAGGCGGTGAAGATTCCGGCGGTACCCAGAAGAAAACGTCTGCGATTGAACAATCTCAAGATGACCTCCTCTCCCCGTCTCAATTCGCGTTTGCGGCAAATGTTCCAGAATTTTTCCACCCGGCCCGTTGCCCGGGGATTTGTTCGAACGCTGCCCATCTGAACGGAACTCCTATCCGGTCTTCCCGTTGTGAGGGCGAATGACCATGGAAGGCACAGTGCGGTGCCGACCCGGACAAAGGAGATCGCGATATGGATGATCTGCACAAAGAGAAACCACCCTTCGATACGCCGATGCAGGAGCGCCCCGGATACACGGCAGGGATGCATCCCAGGCCCGATCATGGAGAGGAAAGCTACCGTGGCAGCGGTCGGCTCGCTGGTCGCACAGCACTGATCACGGGTGGCGATTCAGGGATCGGACGCGCAGTGGCCATTGCCTATGCCCGTGAAGGAGCCGATGTGGCGATCGCCTATCTGGACGAAACGGATGAAGCGCAGGAAACGGCCCGCTGGGTGGAAGAGGCTGGCCGACAGGCGTTGCTCCTGCCGGGTGACATCGGCGATGAGGCTCATTGTCAGAAGCTGATCGACGAGACCGTCGAACGGTTCGGACGCCTCGACATTCTGATCAACAATGCAGCCTATCAGTCCAGCTTCGACAAGCTGGAGGAGATAACGACGGAAACATTGCAGCGCACCCTCGCGACCAACATTTTCGGGATGTTCCACCTGTGCAAGGCGGCGCTTCCGCATTTGAAGGAAGGGAGCTCCATCATCAACACGTCGTCGATCAATGCGACCGACCCTTCTCCATCATTGCTGATCTATGCAATGACGAAGGGGGCGATCTCGAATTTCACGGCAGGCCTGTCCGGGATGATCGCAAAGGATGGGGTGCGTGTGAACGCTGTCGCTCCCGGGCCGATCTGGACTCCGCTGATTCCTTCAACTTTGCCGCAAAAGAAGGTTGAGAATTTTGGCGCGAACACCCCGATGGGACGGCCAGGACAGCCTGCCGAACTTGCCGGTGCGTTCGTTTGGCTCGCTTCAGATGAAGCGAGTTACACGACCGGGGCGGTCATTGAGGTCACGGGCGGGCGAACAATGTTGTAGAGTTGCTCCGATCCAAGGATCGGAGACCGATTTTCCCGGGTTAAACGCGGTGTCTGTGATCCCGCGCGGCCGCGCTTGCCCGGTTTGCAAAAGAAGCTGCCTTTGGATGGCGACACGGGAACGAATGAACGGGTCTGTTTCCAGACACCACGATTGAGTTCCGTCCGCCAGAGGAGGCGGGCGGTCAGTGCGGAATGCAGTGCTCGAACGTCGTGCAGCACAATCAAAATGCAATCCTGTACTTCAATCCGGCACCGTATTGCTCGTACTCGTCCTTTCCCAGTCCGTCATAATCGAAGTCAAATGTGAGCTTGCCGCCATTCTCGAAGAGATAGTCAACACCGAGCCGGAAACCCAGTCGGGTCCCGTCGCTGGCAGAGATCGATGACGCGGCTTCGCCACTGCCAGACGTGCTGGAAAATGTGAGGGGAATTCCGCCTCGCAACGTCAATGAACCAACGGGGACGTCGATCGGCATCGCGGCATCAAGGCTCACTTTGAGCGAGTTCATGGAGATCGACTGTTCGGGAATGAGGTTGCCCAGAGTGTCGGTATAGGAGCGTTGCCGATCAAAAAGATGGACCGCGTCGAGGCTCGGGGTCAGGGTGATGAGACCGAGTGTGACATCACCTGCAACGGTTGCGCGGAAAAGGCCACGCTGCGTGTATACCGTATCCGTGTAGGTTCCGAAGGGGGCGTGACTGTTCCGGCTTTCGCCGAGCAGTGCCTGTGCACTGAAGTAAAGTGGATGCCCGGGTAGGCGTCCAACCAGGTAAGGGCCGGCGAGCCAGCCGGCGCCGGAAATGGAGGCATCGTCGGTTTCATGTTCCAGGTAATCGACCTGAAACATGGCCCCGGCAGCAAGGTGCCGCGTTAATTCGAAATGGGTTCCGGTGCTAAGATGTGTATAGCGGTTCGTCGTGCCCGCGTTTTTGGACCAGCTTGCCGACAATTCTGCCCATACGGGATCGGACGGGCGCGTCGCGAGGCTGAGGATGCCGTCTTCCGATGTTCCCCGGGCACTGAGCGAGCCGCTCCCACTTTTGCGATACAGTGCAATGAGGTCGGGCTGTCCGCTGATCAGCTGGGTGGCGCGCGCCTGCATGAAGCGCGCCATTTGCTGCTGCGTTTCCCGAACCGTGGCATCGGAAACCACAATCGTTCCTGAAGCGAAATTCGTATTTCCGGCAGCATCGCTGGCAACACCTGATGGCACCGACACCGAAAGATCCCCCTGTCCCGAAGCGACGATCGTCGCGTGATACAAGGTGGCTGCTCCGCTCAGGGATCGGACGTGCCCGTTCAGGACCGAGATGCCGGCGCTGGAAAAGCCAAAAACGGGTTCGGAAAAGAGGATTTCTACGACGACACTCTCGCCCGCCACGACTTCAGTGTCCGGCGCGGTCACAGTTACATCGGGCCGGATGATGTCACCAGGTGCTGCCACGGTAATCCTGACCTGGTCCGTCGCAGAAGCAAAGCCGTCATCCACCTCCAGGTCAAAAGTCAGAACGACATCAGGGTCATTGATCGCGAGCGTTGGAGCGTTAAATGTGGGGGAAACGCCGGCCGCACCGGTAAGTGTCACCGCAGGGCCACCCGTCTGTGTCCATGCATAGCTGAGAGGTTGCCCAGCATCATTGGATGAAGACCCTGATCCGTCCAGTGTGACGGACGCTGCCGAGAGAACCGCCTGATCAGAACCGGCATCAGCTGTCGGGGGCGTGTTGCCCGGAGCTGAAACGGTAATACTCACAGTGTCCGTCGCGGTCGCGAAGCCATCGTCAACTTCAAGCTGGAAGATCAGAACCTGATCCGCACCGCCGATTGGAAGGGCTGGCGCCGTGAAGGATGGAGAACCACTCGACGTGTCTGTCAGCGCGACCGAGGGGCCGCTGGTCTGGCTCCAGGTGTAAGTCAGCGCCTGTCCCGCGTCATTCGATGAAGAGGATGTGCCATCCAGCGTGACGGACGCGCCGGAAGCAACTGTCTCGTCAGAACCGGCATTCGCGGTCGGTGGTGTGTTGCCGGGTGCCGAAACCGTAATCGCAACCGAATCGACCGCTCCCGAAAAACCGTCATTCACGGAGAGCTCGAAAACCAGCACTTCATCCGCTGCGCCGATGGCAAGGATCGGTGCCATGAATGATGGCGTTGCACTTGTGGCCCCCGCCAGCGTGACTGATGGCCCGCTGGTCTGCGTCCAGGAATAGGTCAAAGCCTGCCCGCTATCATTGGCCGATGATCCCGATCCATCCAATGAAACCGCTGCGCCCGATGCGACTGACTGGTCGGCTCCGGCATCCGCCGTGGCGGGGGTATCGGGTGGTGCGGTTACGGTCACGGTCACCGAATCCACGTCAGACGAGAAACCGTCATTGACCTCAAGCTCAAAAACAAGAACTGCGTCTGCATCGCCGATCGCCAGCGTTGGGGCCGTGAAGGATGGTGTGGCTGTCGTCGCCCCTGAAAGGATCACGGAAGGGCCGCTGGTTTGGGACCAAGAATAACTCAGGGTCTGTCCGCTATCATTGGGTGAGGATGCGGAGCCGCTGAGCGTGACCGAACTGTTGGAGCCCGTCGTCTGGTCTCCGCCCGCATCTGCTGTGGGCGGAGTGTTGCCGGGTGCGCGCACGGTCACGGACACCGAATCCGAAGCATTATCGATGCCGTCGCCAACCGTAAGCTCAAAAACAAGAACCGCGTCTGCATCGCCGATTGCCAGCGTCGGGGCGGTGAAGGACGGGGTCGCCGTCGATGCCCCCGTCAATGTCACGAATGGCCCGCTGGTCTGGCTCCAGGCGTAGGTCAGGGTTTGACCGCTGTCGGGGTCGGAGGAGCCCGTTCCATCCAGCGATACGGACGCATCAGAGGCAACAGTCTGATCTGTGCCGGCATTTGCCGTTGGCCTTGTGTTGCCTGGTGCTGTCACGGTGACGGTTACTGAGTCCGTTGCGCCCGCCACCCCGTCATTCACCGTAAGGTCGAATGTCAGAACTTCATCAGCATCGCCGATTGCGAGGGTCGGGGCGGTGAAGGATGGCGTAGCAGTTGAACTTCCGCTCAGACTCACCGAAGCGCCGCTGGTCTGCACCCATGAATAGGTCAATGTTTGCCCGGTATCATTGGCCGACGAGGCCGTCCCCTCCAGTGCCACGGATGCGCCTGAGGCAACAGTCTGATCCGTACCGGCATTGGCTGTCGGCGGTGTGTTTGGCGGGGCTTCAACGATGATGGTAACGGAATCTGTCGCCGTGGCCATGCCGTCATCCACTGAAAGCTCAAAGACAAGAAGTGCATCCGGCGCACCGGCCGTGAGTGTCGGTGCGGTGAAAGAAGGGGCCGCACTGGTTCCATTCGTCAGCGGCGCTGCGGGGCCGCTGGTCTGGCTCCACGCATAGGTCAGCGTCTGGCCTGTATCATTTGCTGATGATCCTGAACCATCCAGCGAAACCGCATCACCGGAGGCGACTGTCTGATCAGGCCCTGCATTCGCGGTGGGCGCGGTGTTGGGCGGCGGTGTGACAGTAATGGTCACCGTATCCGATGCGGTCTCCATACTGTCATCGACCGTCAGCTCGAAAGTCAGGATCGCATTCCCTGCATCGGGCGACAGTGTTGGCGCGGTGAAGGAAGGGGTCGCGGTAGATGCATTCGTCAGTGTTACCGGGTTTCCGCTGGTCTGGCTCCAGGCATAAGTCAGGCCCTGTCCGGAATCATTCGCCGATGAGGCCGAGCCATTGAGCGATACTGCATCACCGGAGCCGACTGTCTGGTTGGGCCCTGGATTTGCAGTGGGCGGGGTATTGGGAGGCGGTGTAACGGTAACGGTCACGGTATCGTTGGCCGCCTGCGACCCATCATTAACGGTAAGCCGGAACACCAGCGTCACATTCGCCCCCCCCGGGGAGAGCGTAGGCGCGGTGAAAGACGGCGTGGCCGAGGAGGCCCCTGACAGGGGCACGGGAGGACCGCTGACCCTGCTCCATGAATAGGACAATGTCTGTCCGCTATCATTGGCAGATGATGCCGAGCCATTCAGTGTTACTGCCGCACCGGAGTTCACCGTCTGGTTGGCGCCCGCATTGGCCGTGGGCGCTGTGTTGGTCGCGGTGCCCGATATGGCAAATGTGAAGGGGTCTTCATCTGCATCATTGTTTCTAAGCGTCACCGTGGCGTTCCTCGAGCCCGGCGCTCCCACTGGAGAGAAGCGAACAGTGAAGGTGCCCGAACCGCCGGATGCGATCGATGATGGAGGTGGTGAGACAATCGTGAATTGCGAGGCATTTGCGCCTGAGAGGCTGGCATTGGATACGCTCAACGTACCCGTGCCCTCATTCCGGATCTCGAAAACCCGGTTGATGGGATAAGTGCTCGCGGAAATGGTTGAACCGAATGCGGTCCAGTTTGATGTGGATGTGGATGTAGCGCCGTCCACAATTGGCTGTGCGTTGCCAATGACCGTGATTTCGGGATTGGCCACGCAGTCCGGGTCGTTCGCCATATCGATGGCGGTATAGGCTCTGATTCCGTTTTCTGGAGCGACCCGATCAGCTGAGTTGACCGGGCTTTGTTCGTCTGACCAGATTGCCCCGTCATCCCAGCGATCCCGCAGCCCGAGATAGGCATCGCTGGTCCCTGTGATCAGATGATCCCGATGGACGTTGACGACACCGCTCCACGTTGATTGCCCCGTCGGCGCATTCGCAATAACGGAGCCGGTGGCAGAAACTTTGCTGACGCGTTCCTCCCATATAGCAAGCTCGATCGCCCTGCCAGGAATGGGATCGGTATTGTAGGCCGACCAGTTGACGGCAACCTCTGTGTACACACTATTGGCGTAGGGACCGGCGATACACTTTCCGTCCTGCCCGTTGAAAGAGAGCGACACGGAGGGGTTGGTCCAATCGGCCTTGGCCGGATGGATGCCAGACATGAGTGCCGCGCCTGCCAGAGCAGCAACCGCAACTCCCCGAACCGCTGTGGGGAGCGTGTCGCTACACGCTCTGAAAATCTTGCTGACCGCCCCGCTGAACAATGGATATCTCGACAACGGCATTCCCCCGTACCCAACACCAGATCGCCCGAGACTCTGCTCAACCTGCCGGTGAGCCCTGATGAAGAACATCGTTTTCGGGCATGATCACATCAGATACGAAGAGTCCTGCCAGTGATTCCAGCTACCAATTCTGACCAATTCTGACCAATTCTTGCGACCGAAGGCCGAAGGGAGAAATTTTCGACGTTAAACTCTTCCGAAGTGGGAATATTATTTTGAAAGAAACTTGCGGTAGCCGGCAAAATAGGCCAACACGGCCCCATGCTGGATCTGAAGACGCTATTGCTGCTCGAAGTCTGCACGACCGCCTTGCAGGCCCTTGCCTGGCTTCTCGTATGGCGATCCTGGCGTTATCTTTACGAACTGAAACTCATCGCAGCCGGCTTCAGCGCCATTGCTCTGGGATTGATGCTCCTGGCGCTGCGTGGACCTGATCCCCATCCGCTGCAACTATTCGTCGACAACGTGACAATCAAGCTCGGACTGGTCTTGTTGGCGGACGGTATGGCGAGGTTTCTCGGACATTCGGGTTGTCTCAGGGTTGGACTGATCATTCTGGCTGCGCATATGGCGCTCTGGAGCCTTGCCATGATCGTGGCGCCACAGGATCTGTCCCTTCGCATTCATGCCTCCACCGTTTTCACCCTTGCCATGATGGGGCTGATGATCCGCATACTCCATGTCGACCGGGGGCAGCCGGTATTCCTGCGCTGGATCACGATCGCGCTTCTGCTGGAATATATTGGCGCCAGCCTGCTCCAGAGCGCGCTTGTTTTCTGGCAACCCGACCTGTTCGCCAACGCGCCGATCCTGAGTGATGTGAACAGCTGGTATTTCTTTCAGGGGCATTTGTTCATTGTGGGGCTGTTCATCTGCATGCTTTTCATGGTCGGGGAACGGCTGTCCATCGACCTGCGCGACAGGAACGCAGCGCTCGCAGTAGAAGTTTCCGAGCGTCGCCGGCTGGAGGGCGAGCTTTCTGCCAGCCTTGATGAGGAAAAGGCCGCCCGTGAAGAACAGCGCCAGTTCATGCATATGGTGAGCCACGAGTTCCGCACGCCGCTAGCAGCCATACGCTATGCCACCGAGATGCTGGGCATCATGATAGCGAAGCCGCCCGCAGCCGTGACCAAACGCCTTGCCAGCATCGACGCAGCTGTCTCCAGAATGACAATACTCATTGACCGCTTTCTTTCCACCGAGCAAATGCTTGAGAGCAGAATGAAGGTCGAGAAGATTGATCTGTCCGGCCTGACGCAGGAGATTCGGCAGTATTTCGACGATATGGGGCGAGGGACAAGGCTGCAGTTCAAACCTGCAGAGGAGGTGCCCGAGTATTGGGGGGATGTGGAGATGCTGCGAACCGTCATCATCAACCTTGTTGACAACGCACTCAAATATTCGCCGTCCGATCTGCCGGTTGAGCTGGCATTTCTGGGGCGCAACAAACTTTTGGTTATTGAGGTGGCAGATCGGGGAATTGGTGTACCCGCAGGAGAACTGAGCCATGTGGGCCGACGATTCTTCCGTGCATCCAACACGCGAAAAACCGCAGGCAGCGGACTGGGGCTTTACACCTGCAGGAAGCTCGTCCGGTATCACAATGGGGCGCTTGATCTGCGGCCGCGCGACGGAGGAGGAACCGTTGCTACCATACGCCTTCCCACCCCCGGAATGGCCGCCGGTTCCCATCGCACGGAGATTGGGTTGTGGGAGTGAGAGAACGGGAATGAACCGGATTCTTGTAATCGAAGATGACGAATCCCTGCGCTGTGATCTGGTGGATTACATGTGCCTCCAGGGTTTCGAGGCCAGCGGGGTTGCCACTGCAGCCGAGCTTGAAACCGCGTTGCGGAGAGAAGACCTGCCGGACGTCGTCATCCTCGACCTATCGCTTCCCGACGGTGACGGCTACTGCCTGGCCAGGGAAATTCGCGCAAAGTTGAACTGCGGCATCATCATGCTTACCGCGCATGGTGACACCGAGAGCCGCGTCCGCGGTTTTGAGAGCGGTGCGGATATCTATCTGGTCAAGCACACCGCCTTGCGGGAGATCGCGGCGGCGATCCACAGTCTGTTGCGCCGCCTGCCTCAGGAGCGGGCCCAAAGGGAAGCGTCGCACGAATGGACTCTCGATGCGGTGAGCTGGATTTTGCAGACACCTGAAGGGCGGGCAATCAAATTGACCGCGACCGAAAAGACTTTCGTCGAGGCTCTGATGGAGAATGCCGGAAAACCGTGCTCCCGGGAGGAACTGGCCAGCATCCTGTCCCGACGGCAAACCACGTTCGAAAACCGTCATCTGGATGCCGTGGCGAGCCGCCTGCGCCGAAAGATCTCCAACCACACCGACAAAGCAGCGCCGATAAAATCCGTATACGGTATCGGCTACTCCTTCAGTGCGGTTGGTACGATCGGCACTGTAAGATCCGAGTGAATGAGATTGGGTTTTCGGCTCGACCAGCCTCGGATCCGGAAGCGTTGACGAGCCTCACCAGAAAACGTCTCCGAGCCTAACCGCCTGTCTCTGCCGGTTCGTGCCTTGCGAATGCCTGTACGACCGCATCCGTGGTCCGTCCGATATGTGTTTCCATAACGGTGACGGCCTTGTCGGCATCGCGGTCAAGTGCGGCTTCGAAGAGGGCGCGGTGCTCAAGGCTGATGTCTCGGGTGGCGACGGTTTTGACGCGGGAGAGGCGTCGATATCGCTCATGCTGGTCGAACATGAGCTGGCGCATGCGCAGGAGCCATGGGGAATCGCAGGCCGCAACCAGCGCCCTGTGAAACTGATGATTGAGGGTCTCCCATGCGGCCAGATCGTCAATGCCCTGATCTATCGTCCGTTCCAGCCGCTCCAGCCGATGAAACGCGGCTGCAAGACCGTTTTCCCATTCCTCATCGCCGTTGACGATCGATATGCGCAGGGCTTCGACCTCAAGCAGCTTGCGCATATTTGCAATGTCGCGTGCATCCCCGACGGACATGGGGACCACTTCGCATCCGCGCTGCCCCTCCAGCTTGACCAGATGGTCGCTGGAAAGCCGCGCAAGCGCCTCGCGGATAGGAGCAGCGCCCAGCCCATAGCGCGTGCGGAGCATTTCGATCTTGAGTTTCAGGCCCGGTGCGAGCGCGCCTGAAATGATGTCTTCCCGCAGCAGCCTGTAGGCCCGCTCGGCGATCGTTCGTTCCGGTCCGTCGTACCGCATATTGACGAGGATCTCTGCCATTCCGCTCGTTTCCTCCAGTTAACCGGCCCGCGCCGACTTGGACAAGCGCGTTTCATTGATGGCAAAAATATCGATATTTTTATTGACTTGCAAATAATATCGATATTTTATTCACGCCAATTGGGAAGGGAGCCCGGAGGAGGTGGCGGTTTCTGCCGATGTCGAGCGTATTGTCTGAAGAACGAGACGAGCGGATTGGTGCGCTGGCGCGGGTCAGTGCCCGCCTGGCGTCCATCGAGTGGTACTGTGCCGGGCTTCTGCTCTGTGCCGTTTTTGGGTTGCTGCTTTTGAATGTGGTGACGCGCAGCCTGGGTTCGCCTCTGATCTGGGTGGATGAGCTGGCGATCTATGTGATGATCTGGGCAGCACTGATCGGTGCCTCCATTGGCATCCGCAACCGCAATCACATATCCATGACACTTCTCACCGACATGATGCCGGCCAAATGCCGCAGAGCGCTCCTGATCGGGGTGGATGTCGCACTGTTGGTTTTCTTCGGCATCTTTGGCGTCATTCTCTGGAACTGGTTCGACCCGGTGGGTGTGCTTTCCGCCGGCTCGGTCGAAACGTTCAGCCAGCAGAGCTTCAACTTCATCTATCAGGAGCCAACGACGACAATCGGCATGCGCAAGGTCTGGTTCTTGTTGATCCTGCCGGTGTTCTTTCTATGCGGTGCAATTCACGCATGGGCCAATCTTGTGGCGCGGCTGCGGAGCGGGGAGGTCGAAGGATGACGATTGCCGGCTCATTCCTTGCGTTTCTGCTGGTTGGCCTGCCCATTGCCTTTGTCCTGGCGGCGACTGCGCTGGTGTTCATCGCTGTCAGCGGCAACACGGTGCTGCTCCAGTCCTATGCCCAGCAGCTCTTCGGCGGGCTCGAAAATTACGGCCTCCTGGCTCTGCCCATGTTCATTCTGCTTGGCGAATTCATGAATGCCGGCGGCATTGGCCGGCGTCTCATGAGCCTGTCGCTCGCATTGCTGGGCTCGGTGCGCGGCGGTCTTGCCTACGTCAATCTTGTCGCCAACATGCTGATGGCGTCCATCCTCGGTTCGACCGTGGCGCAGATCACCATCATGTCGAAGATCGCCGTGCCGGAGATGGAAAAGGCCGGCTATCCGCGCGATGTGTCAGTGGGCATCACGGCGGCCGGCGGTCTTCTGGCTCCGATCATCCCGCCGTCCATGCTGTTCATCATTTTTGGCGTGGTCGCGCAGATGCCGATTGGCGACCTGTTCATTTCAGGCATCGTGCCAGGCGCGATGATGTTCATCGCCTTCATTGTCGTGATTGCCGTCTTTGCCAGGCTCTATGCCTTTCCGCGTTCGGAACGGCTGACGATGAAAAAACGCTGCGCGGCACTGTTCGATGCGCTTCCCGCGCTCGCCATTCCTGCTGTCATCATCGGCAGCATTCTCGGCGGGCTGGCAACGCCGACCGAAGCTGCCGCCATCGCCACGCTTGCGGCGATGCTGACGGGGCTTTTCGTCTATCGCGAGATGAGCGTCGCCGACATTTTCCCGGCCTTTGCCAATGCCGCGCGCAGTGCTGCCGTGGTGCTCTTTCTCATAGCGGCGGCGCAGGTTTTCAGCTGGGTCATCACCTTTGAAAACCTGCCGGCGCGGGTGGCGGATGGGCTGCAGCTCATCACCACTTCGCCCATCGTCTTCCTGCTGCTTCTCAACCTGCTTCTCCTGATGCTTGGCATGGTCACGGACCCGATCCCCGCCATCATCCTCGTGGTCCCGGTTCTGCTGCCGGTCGCGACGGATGTGTATGGCATCGACCCGTTCCAGTTCGGCGTCATCGTCTGTCTGAACCTGACACTGGGCCTGCTCACGCCGCCAGTGGGGACGGGGCTCTTTGCTGCCGCACTGATGGGCGGAGTGAAGGCGGAGCGCATCGCATGGCTGGTCACGCCGTTCTTTCTGGCTGTCGCCGCGGTTCTGGTTCTCCTGGCCTTCTTCCCATGGCTGGCAACGGGCCTGAAGGAGCTTCTGTGATGGCTGAAACGAAAGCACCTGTTCTGATCGTCGGAGGGGGAACCATAGGCTGCGGGTGGGCGGCTGCATTTGCTGCAGCAGGGCACCCGGTGCAGGTCTACGATCCTGCACCCGAGACAGCCGGTCGCCTCGCGCTTCTCTGGAAAAAGGCTCTGCCCGTTCTCAAACGGCTTGGAGGCGACTGTACAGAGGCGCCGCCCTCGCACATTGCGCGGCTCGACCACGTTGAGAGGGCCGTCGCCTTCGTGCAGGAGGCGCTTCCGGAGCGGCTGGAACTCAAGAGAGAGGTGCTTGCCGAAGTCGAGCGGCATGTGCCGGCAGATGCGGTGATCGCATCCAGCACATCGGGTCTGTCGCCGAGCGCTATTCAGAATGCTCTGTCCCATCCCGAACGCCTTGTGATCGGCCATCCCTGCAATCCGCCATACCTCATGCCGGTGGTGGAAATCTGTGCGGGCGCAAAGACGAGCGCGGTGGCGATGGATCTGGCCGACGCCGTTTATACGGGTCTGGGCAAGACGGTGTTGCGGCTCAAACGGGAAATGCCCGGCCATCTGGTCAACCGTCTTCAGGCTGCGCTGTGGCGCGAGGCGGTCCATCTGGCGGCAGAAGGCGTTGCGTCGGTTGACGACATTGAAAAGGCGGTGACCAAAGGGCTTGCCGCACGCTGGTGCGTGACCGGACCGACGGCGATCTTTCATCTGGCCGGCGGCGATGCCGGCCTGGCGAAGTTCTTCGACGATCTGGGGCCGGAGGTGGAAAAGTGGTGGGCCTCGCTCGGCGCGCCCCAGCTCGGCGCGGATACTCGCGCCGCTCTCATCGACGGTGTCGCGCAAAGCCCCGATCTGGCGGATCCCGAAGCGCTTGCCGCCCTGCGGGATGCGCAGGTTCCCGAAATTCTCAATCTGCTGTCCGGCACGGGAAGCCGGAGCAGCTCCAAGCATCGCTAACGGGAGGAAAAAACATGCTGAAACAGATAGCGGGCGCGCTTGCCATTGCCGGTGTCATGCTGGCGACGCAGGTCGCTGGCGCCGCCGAGTACCGGCTCGGTCTCATCACGCCGCCGCCGCATCAGTGGACGGTGACGGCCAACACGATCGCCGATGAACTCAAGGAAAAGACCGACGGACGCGTCGAGCTTCTGATCTTCCCGAGCGGTCAGCTTGGAAACGAAGCGCAGATGCTCCAGCAATTGCAGACGGGTGCGCTGGACTTTGCTTTCCTCACGCTCGGTGAGTTTGCCAACCGCGATCCGAACTACGGCATTTTCCTCGCACCCTATATCGTCAAGGACGTTGCCGGCGCGCAAAAGCTCCTGAAGGGCGAGACCGCTGGCGAATTGCTCGACGGGGTCAACAAGTTCGGCCTCAAAGGTTTCGGCTACGCGATGGCCGGCCTGCGCCAGATCGTCATGCGCGGCGAGGTGAAGGATGTCGGTGGGCTTTCGGGCAAGAAAATCCGCACAGTGCCCTTCGCGCCCGAGCTCGACTTCTGGGTCAAGGTGGGGGCTGCTCCGACACCCATGCCTTTGCCGGCGCTTTATGATGCCTTCGCCAACGGGCAGGTCGATGGCATGCAGATCGACTTCGAAGGCACCTGGAACAGCAAATATTACGAGCATGCGGGCACGATCATCGAATCCAACCACATGATGTTCCCCATGATCGCCGTTGGCTCCGGGCGCAAATGGGGTGCCGTCCCCGCCGAGGATCAGGCGATCATCGAAGACGTGCTCAGCGCCCATCTCGACACGCTGGTGGGCTCCTACGCCGAAATCGATGCCGACTATCTCGAAAAGCTGAAAGGCACGGAAGTGCCGGTCATCACGATCGACCGCGCCTTCTTCGGCGAGGCCATCGACAACTGGTACAAGGAATGGCGCACCAAAGCCCCGATGCTCGAAAAGCTGGAAGCCGAAGCATCGGGGCTTTGAGGCCATCGACATGAAACGGCGGGGCGCGTGAAGCGCTCCGCATTGGAACCTGGAGAAATATTGTGAGCGGACCCTATCGCGATCTTCGCTATGTGCGATTGGCCACCGACAACCTGAAAAAGGCGTCTGCCTTCGCCACCGAAATTGTCGGGCTGCAGGAGTTTGCACGGGATGAGGAGCGCGCCTATTTCCGCTCCGATGCGCGGGCTTATTCGCTCTGTTTCAGCGCAGCCGAGAAGGGGGACGCGGTCGCCCTGACCGTCGCCCGCGACGAAGACCTGACAGCAATGGCCGAACGGCTGCGCGGAGAAGGATTTGCCGTGACCGCGCTCGACGAGACGGCCTGCGCAGCACGCAAGATCAAGAAAGGGATTGCCGCCACCGCGCCCAACGGCGTGACGGTCGAACTCGTCTGGCGTCCGCTCACATCCGGCTGGCGCTATCATGGTCCGCGCGATGCGGGCATCACGGAAATCTCTTCCGTGTCGTTGGCCTGTACCGACATAGCTGCCAATGAGGATTTCTGGACGCGCGTTCTGGGCGGAGCCGTCTCCGACTGGGCCGGCGATGCCTCCTATATCCGCATCGACGGCGCGCATCACCGCATCGCGCTCTATCCGTCGGCCCGCGACGGCATACTGGGTGTCGACTTCGCCGTGGAGTCGATCAACAACGTGATGCAGAACCATTATTTCCTGCAGGCGCGGCAGATGCCCGTCGTCCATGGTCCGGGCCGTCAGCCGGCATCGGAGAAAATCTTCGTTGCCACCCGCGGGCCGGGCGATGTGCTGTTCAGCTATTCCACGGGCATGAGCGAGGCGGAGCCCGAGCGCACGCCGCGCCAGTTTCCCGATACGGCCCTTTCCCACTGCGCGTGGGGTTCTCCCACCAATGAGCCCGAGTTTTCGGGCGCGTAACCGACAGGAGAAGCGACATGATCGAGTTGAAGGACGTGGTCTATTGCCGTCTCGGCACGCGCGACCTGGAGGGGGCGGTCTGGTTTGCGCAAAACATTCTAGGGCTGGAAGTGTCCGAACATCGCAAGGGTGCGGTGCATTTCAAATCCGACAGCCGCGACCACACGCTGTGCTACTTCGAAGGTGATCCGGAAGACCAGGTGACCGCATTCGAACTCGGCTCGTCTGCCGATCTGCATGCTGCGGCCGCCACGCTCGAAGGGTTGAAGCAGGAGGTCTATTACGGCACCCGCGAGGAATGCGAGGCGCGCCACGTGCGTGAGTTCATCCGGTTCCGCGACCCGACCGGCAACAGCATCGAATTTGTCGTGCGCCCGGCCTTTTCCGGCCAGCGCTATCACGGCACCCGCGATGCCGGCATTACCGGCTTCAGCCATGTGGGCCTGTGCTCCAGCGATCTGGAGCGGGATGAGAAATTCTGGACCACGGTCTGCAACGCGCGCGTTTCCGACCGCATCGGCGATGCACCGCTGATGCGGCTTGGCTCGATACACCACACGATCGCGCTCTTCCCCTACCACAAGGCCGGCATTCAGCACATCAATCATCAGGTGGAATCGACCGACGACATCCAGCGCTCGACCAACTTCATTCGCGACCGGCAGATCAACATCACTTTCGGTCCGGGACGCCATCCCACTTCGTCTGCGCAGTTCCTCTATTTCAGCGGCCCTGATGGCATGACTTTCGAATATTCGACCGGTGTCTGCGAAATCCACGACGAACCCCTTTGGCGCGACCGGCAGTTCGCCTTCGAGCCTGTCGGCTTCTGCCATTGGGGTGCGAAGCCCAACATCGCCGCGTTCGAGGACTGAGCCGTGACACAGACCGATATGGACGATCTGGCGCGCAGGGTGCGCGTGGCGGCGCGGGCGCTGGGCAGGCATGGTCTCGCCCACGCCTATGGCCATTGCTCGGCGCGCATCGATGCAGAGCGCTTTCTTGTCTGTCCGCCCCAACCGATGGGGCTGGTTGCGCCGGGCGAGGGCCTGCACGGTGGTGCCGGTCAGCGGTCCGCTGCCCGATGGCGTTTTGGGCGAGGTGCGCATTCATCAGGAAATCTATCGCAACCGGCCGACGGTCGGCGGCGTGGCGCGCTTCATGTCGCCGAAAATGATGGCGCTTGCAGCGCTTGGCAGGTCTCCGAAGGCACGTCACGGCTTTGGCGCCTATTTCGCGCCGGAACCGCCGCTCTGGGACGACCCGCAGCTGGTGCGTGACGATGAAAAGGCGAGGGGTGTCTTCTCCGCCATGGGCGATGCGCGCGCCGTGCTGATGCGCGGCAACGGCGCGGTGACGGCGGGCGACACGCTGGAGGAGGCGGTGGTGCTTGCCTGGTATCTGGAAGATGCATGCCGCATCGAACTGGAAGCGCTGGCAGCCGGGCTTGGCGACGAGCCGCCGACATTTTCCGCCGAAGGGGCAAGCGAGCGGGCCACGAAGGCCGGCCGCATCTTTGAGCGCATGTGGGATTTCCTCACCGCAGGCGATCCCGAACTCTGAGTTTCCGCAAGAAGGACGAGATTACGTGAAGCGTATTCAGAATTTCATCAATGGCCGCTTTGTCGATGGCACCGGCGACCTGTTCGAAAACCGTTTTCCCGCCACGGGCGAGGTGCAGTCGCTTGTCTCCGCTGCCGGCGAGCAGGATGTGGACGCGGCCGTTTCGGCGGCAAAAAAGGCGCTCACGGGGCCATGGGCGCGGTTGAGCGTGCAGGAACGCATTGCGCTTCTGCGTAAGGTGGCCGATGGCATCAATGCGCGTTTCGATGAGTTTCTGCGCGCCGAGATCATGGATACGGGCAAGCCTGTTTCCATCGCCAGCCATATCGACATCCCGCGCGGCGCAGCCAATTTCAACGTTTTCGCCGACCAGATCGCCAGCGTCGCGACCGAAGCCTTCGAGATGGCGACGCCGGACGGAGCAGGGGCGCTCAATTATGCGATCCGCATGCCGCGCGGCGTCATCGGCGTCGTCTGTCCATGGAACCTGCCGCTGCTCCTGATGACCTGGAAGGTCGCGCCGGCGCTTGCCTGTGGCAACACCGTCGTTGTGAAACCATCGGAAGAGACACCGGCCACCGCAACGCTGCTCGGCGAGGTGATGAACGAAGCGGGCATTCCCGAAGGCGTTTACAATGTGGTGCATGGCTTTGGCGGCGGCAGCACGGGTGAATTTCTGTCCAGCCACCCCGACGTGGACGCGATCACCTTCACCGGTGAAACGGCGACGGGCGAAGCCATCATGGCGGCGGCCTCGCGTGGCGTGCGCCCCGTTTCGTTGGAGCTTGGCGGCAAGAATCCCGGCATCGTGTTCGACGATGCGGACATCGACATCACCATAGAGGGGCTTGGCCGGTCCTGTTTCGCCAATACGGGGCAGGTGTGCCTTGGCACCGAGCGCCTTTACGTGCAGCGCGGCATCTTCGATCAGGTGGCCGAGAAACTCGCGGCAAGAGCGAGAGCCTATGCCTATGGCGACCCGTTCGACCAGAAAACGACCATGGGGCCGCTCATCAGCGAGGAGCATCGCCGCAAGGTGCTCTCCTACTATGAGAAGGCGAAGACCGGTGGCGCGGAGATTCTCGCCGGTGGCGGCGTGCCCTCCATTCAGGGCTATGAAGGCGGAAGCTGGGTGGAGCCGACGGTTTGGACCGGCCTCCCGGAAGATTCGCCCGTTGTGCGAGACGAGATATTCGGTCCCTGCACGCACATCACGCCTTTCGATGATGAGGAAGAGGCGATCCAGCTGGCGAATGACAGCCCCTATGGGCTGGCGACCTCGATCTGGACGACCAATCTGTCGCGTGGCCACCGCGTGGCGGGCCGCATCGATGCAGGCATCACCTGGGTCAATTGCTGGTTCCTGCGCGACCTGCGCACCGCCTTTGGCGGCTCCAAACGCTCGGGCATCGGCCGTGAGGGCGGCGTTCACTCGCTCGAATTCTACACCGAACTGCGCAATGTCTGCGTAAAACTCTGACCTTTGTTTTGCGCAGTTCCGGACGGAACGCCGGTTCCCACTTTTCCTGAAATCGCTTCAGAGGACATTCATAATGCTTAGCGAAGAACAGCGCGCACAAGCGGTTCGCTCCCTGCTCGAAAGCCATCGCACCAAGGTGCAGGGTCGCCGCCCCTCGGAGATGTTCCCCGATATCCAGATCGAAGATTCCTACGCCATCTCCTCGGCGGTGGCCGAGGAACGGGTCAAGGCAGGCGCTAAAATCATCGGTCACAAGATCGGACTCACCTCCAAGGCAATGCAGGCCAGCTCGAAGATCGATGAACCGGATTACGGCTATCTCTTCGATGATCTGATCCTGAATGACGGCGCGAAGGTTCCCTTTGAGAATTTCTGCGTTCCGCGCGTCGAGCCGGAGCTGACTTTCATTCTGAAGGAACCGCTCAAGGGACCGAATGTGGGTTTGATCGACGTGCTGCGCGCCACGGAATATGTGGTGCCGTCCATCGAGATCATCGATGCGCGTGTTACCGAGCCGCGCAAGATTTTCGATACGGTTGCCGACAATGGCGCCGCTGCCGGCATCGTGCTCGGTGGCCGGCCCGTGCGGCCCGACGAGGTGGACCTGCGCTGGGTCGGTGCGGTCTTCTATCGTAATTCAGAGATCGAGGAGACAGGTCTTGCCGCCGGTGTGCTCGGTCATCCGGCGATGGCGATTGCGTGGCTCGCCAACAAGCTCGCGCCCTTCGATATCACGCTGGAGCCTGGCCACATGATGCTGTCGGGCTCCTTCACGCGGCCTGTCTGGGCGCAGAAGGGCGATACGCTGCATGCGGATTTCGGCCCGCTCGGCAGCGTTGCCGTCCAGTTCGTCTGAGGCCCGCTGTGAGGAGCCTGGAAAACACATTCAAGAAGCGGCTTCTGGCCGGCGACACGCTGATCGGTCTGTGGAGCAGCCTGTGCAGCCCCATCGCTGCCGAGGCGCTGGCGGATGCCGGTTTCGACTGGCTGCTCTTCGACAGCGAGCACTCGCCGGTGGAAGTGGCGGGGCTTTATCCGCTGTTGCAGGCGGCGTCCAGGGGTTCTGCCGAAGCCATCGTGCGTCCGGCCTGGAATGACAAGGTGCTGATCAAACGCGTGCTCGACATTGGTGCGCAGACGGTTCTTGTGCCATTCGTGCAAAATGCTGACGAAGCACGCGCCGCAGTCGCTGCCACGCGCTATCCACCGGAGGGCATCCGCGGGGTGGCCGGCAGCACGCGCGCAAGCCGCTACGGTCGAGCCAAGGATTATTTCAATATTGCCAATCGCGAAGTCTGTCTCCTCGTGCAGATCGAGACGGGAGAAGCGCTGGAGGCGCTGGGTGAAATCGCCTGCGTCGACGGGGTCGATGGTGTCTTCATCGGTCCGTCCGATCTCGCAGCATCGCTCGGTCATCTGGGCAATCCCGGCCAAGAGGACGTGCAGAGGGCATTGCGTGGGGCGGTGGACCAGCTGAGGGAGATGGGAAAGCCGGCGGGCATCCTCGCCACCAATCCGGAGGATGCGAAGCGCTACCGCGACTGGGGCTATCAGTTTGTTGCCAGCGGTGTGGATCTGGGGCTTTTGGTCAAAGCGGCAGATACGCTCGCTGTCCAGATGAAGTGATGCCACAGTAGTTCCGCGAGGATTGTTTCTGAGGCCGAAGAATGGAGGCCGATCGAACCCGCAGGACGCGACTGCGGTTTTTTGGTTTGTCAGAACACCAGGTTGGGAAGAAACGTCACCAGCGCAGGCACATAGGTGAGCAGAAAGAGGGCGCCAATCGCTGAGGCGAGGAAAGGGACGAAAGCCTTCGTAAAGTCTTCCACCGAGCAGCGGGTGATCGAGCAGACGGTAAACATTACCGTGCCGACAGGAGGGGTGAGGGAGCCGATCGTGGTGTTGAAGACCAGCACCACACCGAGATGCACCGGATCGACACCGAGGCCCTGTGCGACCTGGACCAGAAGCGGGCCGAGGATGACAATGATGGCAAGCCCTTCGAACACCGTTCCGAGCAGAAGCAACGCTATGTTGAGAACCAGAAGAACGACATATTTGTTTTCGGATATCGACAGAAGGGCGGTGACAAGCTGCTGAGGCACCTGTTCCAGACTGAGGATCAGAGAGAACACCGATGCGGAAGCGACAATGAAAAGAACACCGGCCGTGGTGGCGGCTGATTCCGACAGCAATGCCATCGTGTCGCTGAGCGTCAGCCCGCGGTAGATCAAGACACCGACGAGAAATGCATAAACGGCCGCGACGGCGCCCAGTTCGGTCGGCGTGAACCAGCCACTCCGCAGACCCAGAAGCAGCATGAGCGGCATCGCAAGTCCCCACAGTGCCGCTCGTCCTTTCAGGAGGATTTCGTGCCGGTCGGCCCGCGTTTCGCGAACCGGTTCAAGCTGCATCTGCTTGGCGGTCCATCGCACTGTAAGCATCAAAACGACCGCGATCAGAATGGCCGGAATGACACCGCCGACAAATAGGCGGCCTATCGAGGTGTTCGTCAACAATCCATAGACGATCAAGGCTATGGAGGGGGGCATGATCGGAGCGATCATTGACGAAGCGGCGCTTACCACAGACCCGTAGGCGTTGGAGTAGCCACGGGACCGCATCACCGGCACGATGGTGCGTGCATCGATGGCGGCATCTGCGTTTGCAGAACCCGACATCGCACCCATGAAAACCGAGTTCAGAACGGCAACCTGCGCCAGCCCACCGCGCCAGTGGCCCACCAGAGTTTCACAAAAGGCATAGAGCCGCTCGGCAATGCCGCCACGCGCCATTGCTGCCCCGGCTACGACAAAAAGCGGAATCGCCAGCAGAGGAAAGGATTCCAGCCCCGAAGACATGCGCTGTGCGACAAGGCTCGTCATCATCGGGTTGAGAGCGAAATAGGCCATGGACGCGCCGAGCATGACAAAGCCAATCGGCAGGCCGAGCACGAGAAGCAGGACAAAGGTGATGGCGACGATGGTCACGGACGCTGGTTCCTGATGTTGACGGCCATCTCCAGCAAGCGACTAAGAACGACCATGGTCATGCCCGCTGCCAGCAGCGCAGCCATGATCCATTTTGGCCAGCCGAGCGAGAGGAATACCGTGAAGCGGGCAGTTGTGATCTGCGCAAATGCGGCGCGGATGACCTGAGCAGCGATCAGCAGAACCAGCATGTCTGCCAGAAGGCGGGCGGCAAAAGCGAGGCGGGGCGGTAGCAGGTCCACGAAGAGGGAGACGCCGAAAAGCTGATTTCGCATGGCCGCGCCAGACAGGGCCGAGCCAGACGGTGGCTCCAAGCAGAATGACCGCGAATTCCTGCGCCCAGAGAATTGATATGGCGAAGAGGTTTCGTGCGGCCACGTCCGCCACCACAATGGCAACCAGCGCTGCCAGAAGCAGCGCCGGCAGGGTGATGCCAGCAAAGCCTATCAAGGCACGCAGAAATTTCATCGTTTCGCCAGCCTCCCTACTGGATGAACGATGGGCCGGGCGACGCAGAAGGCACCCGGCCCCTGGCAATCAGTTGCCAGTCGCTGCCGCGCGAACCTTATCGTAAAGGCCATCGGGCCAGTTCGGAAAGCTCGTATAGAAGCTCGCTGTCGCTTTGCGGTAGGCATCCAGGTCCGCCTCGTGGAACGTAACGCCCTGGCTTTCGAATTCGGAGCGGATTTCTGCTTCGAGATCTGCGGAGACCTGGGTCAGATTCTGGCCACCCTTGCGAAATTCCTCCAGAAGGATGGCGCGGTCCTGCTCACTGATCTGCTGAAACGCGGCTTCGCTCATCACCCAGCCGGTGAAGAGATTGAAGTGTCCGGTCAGCGTAATCTCCTTGGCCACTTCGGGCCATTTTGAGGCGCGTAGTCCGGTGAGGGGGCTTTCCGCTGCGGAGACCACTCCCTGTGAAAGGGCAGAGTAGACCTCTGCGGCTTCAACCGTGGTGGCCACCACGCCCAGCGGTTCAAATGTCTTCAGCCAGGTTTCAACCGGCGGCACCCGCATGCGCACACCCTTCAGGTCCTCGGGTGATGAATAGCCGGCAGTGCCGATCATGTGGCGTGGACCATCGAACCAGTTGATGGCGACAACGCGAATGCCGGCCATCTCGGCAAGTCGGTCATAGTAACCCTGCATCAGATCGGAGAAGGCGAGCGTTTCGGCTTCTTCGGTGCTGGAGACAATGAAGGGCCCCTCGACGATCGAAAGCTCCGGTACCCCGAAGCTGGACAGGAATGAGGCGGAGGTGAAGGTCATGACCGGCAGACCCTGGCTGGCCTGTTCGATCGAATCCGTGGTGGTGCCCAGCTGACCCGAAGGGAAACCCTCGAATTTGACGCGGCCGTCGGTGCGTTCGGTGACGCGCTCTGCCGTCGCCATCACGCCTTTCCATGATTCGCTGGTGGGCGAATTCACCGTGGCAATGCGAATGCTGATTTCCTGAGCCAGTGCCACTCCCGTAAGCATGGTTGTCATGGCTGCGGCGGCGGTGAGCAGCCGGAAAGTTGAAGTCAGCTGGTTCATGGGTTCCTCCTTTTGCGGGTCTTTGCCCTGTGTGGTTCCAGTCGTTGTTTCAGGCACTTCCGGGACTTGTGGAGCGAAAACATGAGAACGTTTTCGCAAGTCCGTTTCTTATGTTGTTGCCGGGAGTTCGGTGTCCGGCCCAGGGGCCGGGCGCGTGGTGGCGTAGATCTCATCGATCGTCTGCAATGTGGTCAGATCCACCTCCATCGGGGCACCGTGGCCAAAGGCCCCCTGTGCCAGGCAGGTTGCGGCTGCCGCCTCTGCTGCCTCACGGAGGAAAGTAACCGGAGCCTCACCACGCAGCAGGCCCACAAGGGTGCGAGCGATGAAAGTATCGCCAGCACCCAGGGTGTCGATGGGTTGGACCGGCACCGCCGGAGCCTCGATCACGCCGTCAGGGCCAGCCAGCAGGGCACCGTTTTCTCCGCGGGTGATCACTGCCCATGAAGCCCCGTGGCGTAACGTCATCTGCGTCAGGGCGATGGCTTCGTCCCGCTCCAGGTGGCTACCCGAAAACCCGGCCAGAAAGCAGTGCGGGGCGATGCTGGCAATACGATCTTCCTCATTGATCGTGGCGAAGTCGTAGGAAACGCGTGTAAGCGAGGCGAAATGTTCCAGCCAGGAATCCACATGGCTGGAGCGACCGGTATGAACGGCGTCCGCATCATTCATCCAGGCAAGATCGTCGGGCGAAGGAGCGATGACTGAGACCCCGAGATTTGCGCCGGTAAAAACGCGCTCGCCATCTTCATTCGTGATCACGCAATAGGCGGTTTGCCCGGGCACAATGCGAAGGAGGGAGGTCTCGACACCTTCCGCAATGAAGGCATCGCGGATGGCCCGCCCTGCGGCGTCGTCGGATACGGCGCCTGCATAGGCGGTGCGGGCCCCGAAGCGTCGCGCAAACACCGCGTGATTGACGCAGTTTCCACCGGGGAACATTCGCTGCTGGTCGTGGTAGCAGTCCACGACGTTGTCACCGAAGGCTAGGATTTTAGGAGCAGACTGTAACACCGACAACTCATTTTCATGACACTATGAGAACGTTCGCAATAAATCTCCCGCCTTGTCAATGGCTCCTTGACACTTGAATTGAAAAATTAATATGTCTTATGTCGTCATATACGAAAAGGATGATATCCGATGTCTCTACCCGACCGCTACCATCCGGCCGTTTCGGCCGCATTGTCGTCGATCGACGTGACGGCGCTGCGCCATGTTTTCTTTGTGGCCTGTGGGGGGTCGCTGTCGATCATGCATCCGGCCAAGTTCATGTTCGATCAGCATGCATCGCTGCCCTCGGACGTCTTCAACGCCGCTGAATTCGTTGCCCGTCAGCCCAAACGCCTTGGACCGGATACGCTCGTGATTCTCTGCTCCATGACGGGAACGACAAGGGAAACAACGGCAGCCGCGAAATTCGCAAGGGAGAAGGGAGCTGTCACTATTGGTCTGACGGTTGATCCCGATTCACCGCTCGGTGCGGCCGTCGATCATCCGGTGAAGTTCGAGGCGCCCTACACGACGGGCGTTCCGATCGACGCGAAGGACAGCAATTACTCCATCATCTACCAGATCGTGATGGGGCTCGTGGCCGCATCCGGTGGAGAAGACCTGACGGGTGTTCTGATCGAGAGTCTTTCCGGTCTGCAGGCGGTAATCGACCGCGCACAGGAAACCTATGCACCCCTTTGGGACCGGTATGCCGAACATTTCGCGAAGCAGGATGTGATCTACACGATGGCATCCGGGGCGAGCTATGGTGCGGCCTATTCCTTTGCCATCTGTGTTTTGATGGAGATGCAGTGGATCAACAGCCAGGCCATACACTCGAACGAGTTCTTCCATGGCCCGTTTGAAGTCCTGGACGAGACCCGGTGCTTCGTGCTGATGAAGGGTATCGATTCGACCCGGGCACTGGATGAGCGCGCCGAGGCGTTCCTGCACCGTTTCGGCAGGGCCGAGAACATACTGGTTCTGGATGCGGCGGAGCTTGACCTTGCGGGAATAGACCCGCGGTTCCAAGGAAATGTCGTTCCGCTCATCTTCTTCGACACGCTTTGGCGCTTCATCTATAAGGTTGCTGACCATCGTCAGCAGGTCATGCTCGACGGTCGCCGCTACATGAAGAAGCTCACCGACTATTGAGGCCACAATGGCGCAAGAAGACCTCCTGCCGCTCTACGAACAGGTGCGGCGCAAGCTTCTGTCCGAGATAGAGGCAGGACGTCTTGCTGAAGGCAGCTTTCTGCCGTCCGAATTCGACCTCTGCGCGAAATACGGCGTCAGTCGGATCACTCTGCGCAGGGCAGTCGCAGAGCTATGCGCGGAGGGGCGTCTGGTGCGTCAGCAGGGCAGGGGCACGCTGGTTGCTCCGCGCAAGGTGCAACAGACCATCTCGCTTTCGGGTTTTAGCGATGTGATCGAGGGGCAGGGGCACAAAGCGGGGCACCGCGTGCTGGAGTGTGAAGAGAACGCAACTTCTCCAACCACTGCGGCGCGGCTTCAGGCGACGCGGCTGTATCGTTTCGTGCGTCTGCTCGAAATGAACGATCAACCGATGACGTTGGAAAACCTGTATGTGGACGCCGAGCGTTTTGCCGATGTGCTTGAACCCGTAACGGCGGGCGGGAGTTTCTTTGCCAGCCTTCGCAGTGCTTATGGAGCAGAGCCGGCGAGCGCCGAGCGGCAGATCGACGTAGGCTTCGCCCGCGCCGACGAAGCCGGAGTGCTAGGTGTTTCGACCACGCAGCCTGTCTATCGGATCGAGAAACTGGTTTTTGACAGAGCGGGGCTTCCCCTCGCCCTGTCGCAGACCGTCACACCCTGTCATCTGGTCACGCTCGCCGTCAACAATTGAGCCCCGGTGGGCCCAACGAGGAAATGTAATGAAGGTCTTCGACGCTGCAGCCGTCCATGCTGCCCTGCCCTGGCCCAAACTGATCGACGCTCTCCTGCAGGCCCATCGCGGCGCGATGCCTGTGTCGGACGTCGTGGTACAGAACGACCCGGCAGACACGGGCAACCAGTTCATCACGCTTCCAGGCTGGGTGCCGGGGGGGCCGATCGCTGTGAAGATGGTTGGCGTTTTTCCCGGCAATGAAAGGCTTTCCCCGCCGCAACCCAATGTGCAGGGTCTGGTCGCCATGTTTGACGGCGAAACCGGCGCGCCGGTGCTGGTGGCTGACGGAGCAGCCATGACCGCGCGCAAGACGGCGGGCGATTCCGCTCTTGGCTCCCTGCTGCTTTCCCGCGAGGATGCGCAGGTGCTGCTGGTGGTGGGCGCAGGAGCGCTCGCGCCGCATTTTGCCGCTGCCCACCTGGCCGCGCGACCTTCGCTGAAGCGGGTCCTGATCTGGAACCGTACCGTGCGCAAGGCGGAAGAAGTGGCCGATAGCCTGCGCCGAAACGGGGTGGACGCGCAGTCGGTCGCTGATATCGACGAAGCTGCGGCAAGTGCGGATGTGATTACGTGTGTGACCATGTCTGACCGCACTCTCATCAGGGGGGCTCTGCTGAAACCGGGTACGCATCTGGACCTTGTCGGTGCCTACATGACCAGTCTGCGGGAAACCGATGATGAGGCGCTCACGCGCGGTCGCGTGTTTGTCGACACACGCTGCGGCATGGAAAACACGGGCGATCTGGGGCCGGCGCTCGCCAGCGGAGCGATCAACGCGGCACAAATCGCGGGCGACCATTTCGATCTTGCACAGGGCAGGGTGCAGGGGCGGCGCACAGCGGACGAGATCACGGTTTTCAAGAATGTTGGCGGTGCTCATCTCGATGTCTTCACGGCGATCGCCCTGCACAATGCCGCATGAGAAGCATTTCGGACTCGCTGCCGGTGGTGATTTCTGCAATCACGCGTAGTTAAAGCAGAAAGGTGTGGGCGGAAGGGAACGGCAAGCGGTGGCGAAAAAATCGAAGGCAACGATAGCAGACGTGGCGCGGTTGGCGGGTGTTTCGACTGCCACCGCGGGCCGGGTTCTCGGTCGCTACGGTTATGCAAAAGAGGAAACGCGCGAGCAGGTGATGCAGGCGGCGCGCAAGCTCGGCTATCGCACCAATGCACTCGCCCGCAGTCTCATTACGGGCAAGACACGCACCATCGGCGTCGTTGCCGGAGACATCCAGAACCCGTTTTATGCCTCGATTCTGCGTGGCATAGCCGATGTGGTCGAAAGCAGGGATTTCGGTCTGTTGATCGTGAACTCGGATGAAAGACTCGACAAGGAGATCCGCGCGGTCAATCTGTTGATGGAGAAACAGGTTGACGGGCTGATCGTTTCTCCCTGCGATACTCTGCGCGCGCACCATCTGCGCGACCTTCAGGCAGCGGGCCTACCACTCGTCCTTCTCGACCGTGGTGTGGCCGGGATGGCGGTGGACCGGGTTACGGTCGACAATATTGCTGCCTCTGAACGGGCCGTTGCTGCACTGATTTCGGCCGGCCACACACGTATCGGGCTGGTAAGCGAGCTGCTCGAAGAACAGGAAGGCGGTCTGAATGGGTTCATAAGGCGCGGTCTTGCCGGTGAGGTGCTGTCGACGGACACGCTGTATCCGAGCTGGCAGCGCCTGCTCGGATATCTGCGCGCGCACCGACAAGCAGAGCTGGAAGTCGCCCCTTCGCTCATCTGCCGGGTGGGCGCCTATTCGGCAGGTGCTGCACAGGCGGCGGTCAAGGCGCTGTTCGAGAATGCTGACCGTCCGAGCGCCGTGTTTGCCACAGACGGCACCATGTCTGAAGGCGTGATCGGTGCGGTATCCGCAGCGGGGCTGGCCGTGCCGCGGGAACTCTCGCTTGTCTGTTTTGACGATCTCGAATGGATGAGTTTTCTTTCCCCCGGCATCACAACGATGGCTCAGCCCCGTCTTGCCATGGGAGAGGCTGCCGCGACCATGCTTCTCGAGCGCATTGAGGGATACGACGCGGAGGGGCGGGCTGTGGTCAAACGGGGCCCCGGTACATCGAGCGGGGTTCGATCGCGGCCCCGGACCATGCGAGGGAAAGCAGTTAGCGCTTCATCCCTGACCCGTCAGAGATGTGCGGGTCCCGTGGTTCAGCCGGTGTCGCCAACGGGTTTCAGTCGCCGGTCGCAGCCCGGTCGGGACCCTTGTCGTTGATGTGGCTTGTGATGACCTCTTTCATTGCCTCCACATCCCTGTTCCTGATTGCCTCCACAATCAGGAAATGGTCGTTGGATGCCTTTTCAAGCTGTGCCACCGTGTGCCAGCGGGTAACCGGTGCCGCCGGACCACGCTGTCTCAACTCGGTAATCAGCTCCACCAGAGATTTGTTGGAGCAGAGCTCGAGAAGCCTCAGGTGGAAACGGAGATTGGCCTCGTTCTGCTCAAGGATAGTGCCATTGTAGGCTGCTTCCTTGAAACCTTCCGCCAGCGTCGTGAGCTCCGCGATGTCTTTCTCAGTCGCCTGTTCCACAATGCCCGGCGCCGCTGCCGTTTCCAGAAGCGTGCGTATCTCCGACACCTCGCGACGCTGTTTTGGACTGAGCGCGTAGACCCGGTATCCGCGATTTGGAATGTGCTCGACCAGGCGTTTGGCTACCAGCTCGTCGAGAACCCGCCGCACCGCGATGCGGGTCACGCCATATCGCTGTTCCAGGTCGATCTGCTTCAGCCATTCACCCGGACCGTATTCGCCGATGTTGATGTCTCTGACAATCCGCTCAGAGAGCTGAACGTGCTCCCTGTCGGCGTTTTTCGGCGATTTTGCGGTTTCCGGCAATGTCTCACCTATGGTTTGTGGGGAAGGCGTTCGCAAGACGAGTTCCAATTTCAGCGCGTTTATACCTGCAAGCCTGCTGCATTTCCACACGGCAGACACACTTGTTCGTCGGGTTTTGCCGCCCCTGCGGTCGAGGCAAAATGCGCTATCCCCCTGTGTCGGCGCAAGCTGGAACGGCATATTTGCCAACATATGATGTTTTTAAATTGGCGCCAATATTGACTCGATAAAAGTTCCCAATTAGCGTGCCGTCAGTTTTGAAGAAGGAGACGTGTGTGCTAGCGCAATCGACACATTCCGCGGAGGATCGCCGCAAGGCGCTTTATCAGCGAGGACGGACAACAATCTTTTCCTGCAAGGCGGACCCGCGCTTCAGCTACAGTCTCTATGTTCCCGAAGACATCGATACGGTCGGAAATCCCGAGCTGCTGGTCGCGGTGCACGGTACCGCACGCATGCAGTTTCAGTATCGCGAGGCCTTTGCCGGTTTCGGCCACTACAACAACACGGTCGTGCTCGCTCCGCTCTTTCCAGTGGGGGTGCGCGGAGACGGGGATGCAGACGGCTACAAATACATACTGGAAGGCGACATACGCTATGATCTGGTGTTGCTTTCGATGGTGGCAGAAGTCGAGGAGATGCTCGGCTGTCGCTTTCCGCCCTTCATGCTGTTCGGGTTTTCCGGCGGAGGGCACTTCACGCATCGGTTTCTGATCCTCCACCCCGAGAAACTCAAAGCGGTTTCCATCGGCTCGCCGGGCTCCGTCACCCTGCTCGACCGCGACAGGGACTGGTGGGTCGGCATTCGCAATATGCGAGAGCTGTTTGGCCGGGATCTCAATGTGCCCGCGCTTCGTGCAGTCAAGGTGCACCTCGCCGTTGGTGGTGCTGATGTTGAGACGTGGGAGATCCAGCACAGGGAAGGCGGCCGGCGGTATATGGAGGGAGCCAATGATGCCGGTCTGACCCGTGTTGACCGGAACAACAGTCTGCGTGCCTCGCTTGAGAAAGAAGGAGTGACCGTCACACAGGACATTGTGCCGGGGGTCGCCCACAATATGGAAGGCATTGTTCCCTACACAATCCGGTTCTTCCGCAGTGTCCTTCAGAATCAGGGGGATCAGGCTTCAAAATGAGCAGTGTCACGCCTCCTCCCCAGATAGAGGTCGAAGGCCCGGCCGAAGTGCGCGGCGAGGCCTATGGCCGGGCTGCCGACGCGCAGATCAAGTGCGGTGTCGAGCGATATCAGACATTTCTCGCAGCAAAAGGATGCACCTGGGATGCCGTGGTCAAAGCAGGCAGCCTGCTGGCCGAAACGCTGGAACAGACCTGCCCGGAGCAGCATCGCGAGCTGATTGCGGTGGCGCGAGGCGCGGGTGTCGACCTGACCGACGTTCTTCTGATCAACGGGCGCAGCGAGATCCTGAATGCGGCCGGAATGAACCTTGAAGCAGAGGACCGAAAGGCGCTTGATGATGGCTGCACGGCAGCGGTTGCAATGCCTGAGCGCACTGCCGAAGGACGGCTGATCCATGGGCAGAACTGGGACTGGCGGCCCGAATGCGAAGAGACGACGGTTGTCCTGGTTGTTCGTCGTGAAGACGGACCAGACCTTATGACCTATGTCGAGGCTGGAGGCCTTGCCCGCGCCGGTTTCAACGACGCAGGGATCGCCATCACCGGCAACAATCTGCAGATTGCCGGAGAGAGCTGGGCCAAACCGGGAATCCCGCTATCCGTTATCCGGCGCCTCGTGCTCGAAGCTGAAACATATCCCGCTGCCCTGCAGGCGGTGGCTTCCTCACCGCGCACCGTCTCCAACAACATGATCATCAGTTATGCGGGGGATGGAGGCGAGGCATTCGACCTGGAAACCACGCCTGAGGAAATATTCTGGCTCGTTCCCGACAATGGTCTGCTCGTCCATGCCAATCATTTCTTGTCGCCGGCAGCGCAGGCCAAGGTGGTGGACAAGGGCCTGTTGAACGGCATGGATACGCTATACCGCGACCGCCGCGTGCGGACCCGGCTTGACAGGGCCGGAGATCAGATCACCCAGGCTGATTTCGAAGAGGCTTTCTCCGACGCTTTCGGTCATCCGGCTGGCGTGCTCCGCTCTCCTGTGTCGCGCAACAGGAGCCAGTCGATATCTGCGACGGTCGCCACGATCCTCATGGATGCTTCAGCCAGGACGATGCGGGTCCGCCAATCGCCATATAAAGAGGGCGAATACGCGACCTACACCCTTTGAACCCGAACCTCGCAATCAATTGAGCTCGAAACCACAACGACAACAACAGCTCGCATAATGGGAGAACCGACATGCACAAGAAACCCGTAGGAAAACACGTATTGGCGGCATTCGCGTCCGCCTTGCTGCTCTCCTCCAGCGGCATCGCGCAGGCCGAAACCGTGCTCAAGGCGGCCTTTATCCAGGACATACGCGGCACCAATCCCGGTGTGGATCGCGATGGCAATACCGACACCATTCACATGCATGTGGTTGAGGGGCTTGTGGCCTATGCGGGGGACTTCTCCATCAAGCCGATGCTGGCCGACTCCTGGACCGTGAGCGAAGACGGTCTCACCTACACGTTCAAACTGCGTGAGGGCGTCCCGTTTCACAACGGGGAAGTCATGACTTCCGAGCATGTCAAATGGTCGTGGGATCGCTTTATGGACCCGCAAACGAAATGGCGCTGCCGGAGCTATTTCAGCGGTGAAAACGGGCCGGAAGTCGTTTCCATGGAAGCGCCCGATGCGCACACCGTCATCTATCGTCTTGCGAGCCCAAGCGCGACCTTCCTGGGCAATCTTGCGCGTTTCGACTGCGGGAACACGGCAGTGCTTCACCCGGATTCTGTCGATGCAGACGGGAAGTGGGTGGAACCGGTGGCGACCGGGCCCTTCAGGTTCGGGGAAGTCAAATACGGTCGCTACATCGATCTCGAAAAATTTGACGATTATGCAAGCCGCTCCGACCCGCAGGATGGTTATGCAGGTGCCAAGAAAGTTCTCTTCGACAGGGTTCGACTGCAGATTTTGCCCGAGCCCTCTGTCTCGAAGGCTGCTTATCTCGCTGGCGACATCGATCTTCTAACGGTTCAGCCCGCGGATCTGGTGGAGATGGAAGCGGCTCCGAACACGCAGATCGTGAACGCTGAAACGGCCCTTTGGGATACACTCCTCCTGAACTCGAACGACCCACTCCTGAAGGACAGGCGGATCCGCCAGGCCATGGCGCATGCCATCAATCGCGAACAGGTTGTGGCGGTGATCTCGGAAGGGCCGCGGCCGCGCCAACCCTTCACCATTGCCGCCGGCCTCATCGTTTTTCTCCGACGTTCAGTGGGAACAGCTGCCCTATGACCCGGAAAAGGCCAAGGCGCTGCTTCAGGAGGCCGGCTATGAAGGCCAGCCGATCGAGATTCTGACCAACAAGAGGTCGGGAGCCTATTATGAGCGCGCGCTCATCGCCCAGTCCATGCTCAAGAAAGTGGGCATCAACGCCGAGCTGAAGGTGCTCGAGTGGGGAACCCAGCTCGATGCCTACACCTCCGGTGAATATCAGATGCAATCGTTCAGCTACTCCCCGCGGCTCGACCCCGCCCTGAGCTTCGAGATGATCACAGGCGAACAGTCTCGCAAGGTCTGGAAGGATCCCGAGGCGATTGCACTGGTCGAAAAGGCCATGGTGGTTTCGGACCGCGAAGAGCGCCAGGCCATCATTGACGAGCTGCATCGTCGCTTCATCGAAGAGGTTCCGGCCATCGGTCTTGGCCACCGCGACAAGTTCTATGCGGTACGAAACAATCTTGAAGGCTTCACACCGTGGGGTGCGGGTAAGGAGATCTTCTGGGGAGTGGAACTGAAGTAGCCATCCTTTCGGAGAGGTGCGCCAGCCGGCGCCCTCTCCACTCTCTGCCCGACATCATCATCCTTGGGGTACTCTCATGTGGAGCTACGCACTGAAACGGGTGCTAACGGCCATTCCGACCGTTTTCCTCGTTTTGATCATCGTTTTCACCCTTATCCGTCTCATCCCGGGAGACCCTGCGGAACTGATGCTCTACGAGCTTGACGACCCTGCCGTCGTTCAGCAAATGCGTGAGGATCTGGGGCTCGAGCAACCCATTCCCGTGCAGTTTTTCATCTGGTTGGGCAATCTGGCCACGGGCGATCTGGGTGTTTCCATCCGCACACACGAGCCTGTACTGCCTGCACTTCTGGAGCGCTTCAGCGTTACTGCCACCCTGGTGTTCTGGGCCGTATCCTTTGCAGTTTTGATCGCCGTTCCCGCAGGAATGGTTGCCGCCTGGAAGCAGAACACGAAGATCGATTTTGCCATTGTGCTCATGGCCATATTCAAACTCTCCCTTCCCAGTTTCTGGGTGGGGCTGATGTTGCTTCTCTTTTTCGGAGTCTACCTTCAGTGGCTGCCCACGGTTGGTTATGTGGAACTGAGCACGGATTTCGGTGTCGGTGTTCTCTACCTGATCATGCCCGTCATTTCGCTGGCGCTCACCGAAATTGCGGTTCTGACCCGCATGATGCGATCGGGCACGCTTGAGGTTCTGCGCCTGGAATATGTGACCCATGCGCGGGCCAAGGGCCTTTCGGAGGGGGCGGTTCTGGCCCGCCATGTCTTCAAGAACGCATTTGCACCCGCTCTGACGATGCTGGGCCTTGTCATGGCCTCCCTGCTTGGAGGCGCGGCTGTCACAGAGACGGTCTTCAGCCTTCCGGGCATCGGCAAGCTGGTGGTGGATTCCATCTATGCGCGCGACTATCCGATGCTTCAGGGCGCGCTTCTGCTCATTGCCGGCGTTTATGTCGTGGTCAATCTGGTGGTTGATCTTCTCTATGGTTTCTTCGACCCGCGTGTGACCCTGAAATGAAAAAACTGAAGAAAATTCTGTCTCGCCCCAACGGCCTGGCCGGTGGCCTTATGCTGGGTTTTGTCTTGCTGGTGGCCGGCATAGGCGCCATCTACACGCCGCATGACCCCAATGCTCAGGATTATCTCGCGCGTTTCGAAGGTCCCTCGCAACTGCACCCGCTGGGAACGGACATGTTCGGCCGCGATCTGCTTTCGCGCCTTCTGGCGGGGGCAGGCGTTTCGGTCACGGTCTCGTTTCTTACAGTGGCTGTGGCCGTCACCGGCGGTGTGATCATAGGGGCCTTCTGCGGTTACTGGCGCGGCTGGTTCGATCGTCTGGTGATGATGGTGATTGAAGCGCTGATGGCCTTTCCGGGCATCCTGCTTGCTCTGGCATTGATGGTGGCGATCGGGCCGAACAAATATGGTGTCGTTCTCGCACTTGCACTGGCCTATCTGCCTTCGGTGACACGCCTCGTGCGTGGAACGGTGCTCTCACTGCGTGAGAAGGAATATGTCGAGGCGTCCGTTGCTCTCGGAAACGGAACGTTCTTCACCCTTTTTCGCCACGTTCTGCCCAACAGTATGGGGCCCTTGATCGTGCTCGCTACGACAATGTTCGGCTGGGTTCTCCTTGCAGAAAGCTCGCTGGCATTTCTCGGTCTGGGTGTTCCACCGCCGGCGCCTACCTGGGGCAACATGCTGGCGGAAGCGCGTGGTTATCTCATGCGTTTCCCGTGGCTCGGGATTCTTCCGGGCATCTGCATCTCATTTGCCTTGCTGGGCGTCAATCTCTTTGGCGATGCCCTGCGCGATGAACTCGACCCCCGCAACAATTGATCAAGAGGCCCGCCGTGACACACTCTCCCACCATGCCTCTGTTGCAGATACGCGATCTCAAGATCGTCTTTCCCTTCAAGGAGCCCATGACGGCCGTACACGAGGCCAACCTCACTATTGAACCCGGGCAGATACATGCTGTGGTTGGCGAGTCGGGAAGCGGCAAGACCATGCTGGCACGCTCGGTTCTGCGGCTCCTCCCACCTCCGGCGCAGATCGCTGGTGGGCAGGTGCTGTTTCAGGGGCGGGATCTCGCTTCGCTGAGCGACCGCCAGATGCGCGCGGTCCGCGGCGCGGAAATCGGCATGATCTTTCAGGAGCCGCTGGTATCGCTCAACCCCGCGATTCGCATCGGAAAGCAGCTTTCCGAAGGGCTGCGTCTGCACAGTAATCTCGATGATGAGGAAATCCGGGACCGTGCGATCGAGATGCTGAAGGCAGTGCGGATCCCCGATCCGGAAGACTGTTTGAAACGCTACCCGCACGAATTCTCGGGTGGCATGCGGCAACGCATCATGATCGCGTCCGTGATGATGCTTCGTCCCAAGCTGCTGCTTGCCGACGAGCCGACCACCGCGCTTGATGCCATCGTCCAGAAAGACGTGCTGGACATCATGCGCGATGTGGTGGGCGAGTTCGGTGCCTCTGTCATGCTGATAAGTCACGATCTCGGTCTCGTGGCACGCTATGCCCATCAGGTGACCGTCATGGAAAAAGGGTTGATCGTGGAACAGGGGTCGTCGGACAGGCTCCTGACCGCCCCGGAACATCCCTACACCATCAAGCTCCTTGCCTCTCTTCCACATGGTCCGCAGGAGGAGGCAGGCAAACCCGCGGAACCGGAACCGTCGGTGCCTCTTCTGAGTGCGCGCGATATCAAGGTGCACTATGAAATCCCGTCTCCCTGGCCCTTCGCCCGCCCCGGGCAGAAATGCGCGGTGGCCGGTGTCTCGCTCGATCTGCATGAAGGCGAGATGCTGGGACTGGTTGGAGAATCCGGCAGCGGCAAAAGCACGCTCGGCCGTGCGCTGATCCGCCTGAAGGACCCTTCGTCGGGGACGGTAACCTTCCGGGGACAAGAGATACTCGGCCTGAGCGGTGAACCGCTGCGGGCGGTGCGACGAGAGCTCCAGATCGTGTTCCAGGACCCGTTTTCATCTCTTGATCCGCGTATGCGAGTCGCAGAGCTGATCGCCGAGGGCATGCGTCATCTTCCGAACATCGATCGCGCAGAGAAGCGAGAGAGAGTTGCTGAGATGCTGGATGCCGTCGGCCTGGGCGGCGGGTATGGAGAACGCTATCCTCATGAGCTTTCCGGCGGACAGCGGCAACGCGTAGCGATCGCGCGGGCGCTGGTGACGCGTCCTTCGGTGGTGGTGGCGGATGAACCTGTCTCTGCGCTTGATGTGACAGTGCAGGCCCAGATCCTGAAACTATTGCGGAAACTCAAGGAGCGCTTTGGTTTTTCCTGTCTGTTCATCAGTCACGATCTGGGGGTGGTCGAATCCCTGTGTGATCGCGTTCTGGTGATGTACCGGGGCCAGATCATGGAGCAGGCTCCCACAAGACGGCTCTTCGAACAGCCACATCATCCCTACACCTGCCGGCTCATGAACGCTGTACCGGTCCTCTCGGAAACAGATCAGGGCTATCGCCTGCGTGACAATGTTTTACAGCCGGTGGCCAGAAAGGATCAGTCGCGTTACTTCGACCCGATGACCGGCCACGGAAAATCGGGGGAAGCGCGCCTCGTGGAGGTCACGCGCGATCATTATGTGGCGCTGGAAGCCTGAGCGCTGGACGTTCGAGTGGATCAGGCCGAAACCTGCGGCGTTCGTCCGGCCATCAGATCGGCAAGCACGCGCGATGTTCCGCAGGCCTGTGTCCAGCCGTTTGAACCGTGACCGATATTGATGAACAAGTTATCGATCACCGATTGCCCCAGACGGGCCGGGCCGTCTGGGGTCATGGGTCGAAACCCGCACCACCATTCTGCCTTGTCATAGTCGCTGGCGTTGGGAAAGAGCGTTTTCACGCGCTCCAGGAGCAAGCGCCTGGCTGACGGTGTTGGCGTCGGGTCGAAACCGGCGAGTTCCGCCATGCCGGCTGCTCTTAGACGAGAGCCCAGCCGCGTGATCATGACCTTGGAATGCTCGTCCATGACACATGAAACGGGGGCCGCCTGATTGTCGGAAATGGTGCACGTCAGCGAATAGCCCTTCACCGGATATATCGGGGCCGAGAGGCCGGCGCTGGCGAGCAGGGACCGGGAAAACGGGCCGGCGGCAACCACATAGGCGTCGGCCTCCAATGTCTCTTGGGGCGTCTCCAGACCGTGGATGCGACCGTTCTTGATGAGCAGGCGCGTAGCGTCGGTGTTGTACAGAAACCGGGCGCCACGCTGTTCCGCCAGGATCGCAAGCGCCTGAGTGAACAGCCTGCAATCCCCCGTTTCGTCGGTTGTAAGATGAATTCCGCCTGAGAAGGTCTGACTGCGAAGCCCCAGCGCAGGCTCGATCTGCACGATCTCCGAGGGCTGGAGAAGCCGGTGCTCGATCCCCATCTCGGTGAGAACACGCGATGAGGCATGCCCAATGGTCATCTCTGCATCGGTGGTAAAGAGATGGAGGATGCCTTTGTGCGCTGCGTCGTATTCGATGCCTGTCTCCTCGACAAGCTCGGTAAGGCAGCGCTTGGAATAGTGGGCCATAGCCTGCATTCGGGCCTTGTTTTGCGCAAAACGCGATCGTGTGCAGTTCGCGGTAAACTGGGCCAGCCACTTCCATTGAGCAGGATCGAAACGCGGACGAACTTTCAGTGGGGCGCTGTCCTGGAAGAGCCATCGCAGTGCTTTCCAGGGCATTCCCGGAGCCGCCCAGGGACCGGCGAAACCGGGACAGATCCCGCCGGCGTTGGCATAGCTTGTCTCCATCGCCGAATGCGCATTGCGTTCGACGACAGTCACATCGTGACCATCCTTGAGGAGATACCAGGCGCTTGTGGTTCCCACCACACCTGCACCTATGACGATGATGCGCACCGCTACACCCCCTCTCGCATTGCTTCACTTCGCATTCTGCTTGGTGAGCGTATTCGTCTGGTCACTCCGCGGCGAGAATGCGTGGCTGGGGCTTCAGCCCGTAGCGCTCGCCGATGCCCAGCGAATGGAAGGCGTCAATGCCCGCCTGCAAGGCAGCAGCTTCCAGCGGCTTCAGTGGTTTGCGCAGCGGACCCGACGGAAGGCCAACCGCGCGCATGAGCGTCTTCACCGCGACAGGATTGATCGCCGAATAGGCAAAATGGAGCATGGGCAGATTGGTCAGCCAGGCTTCCCGACAGGCAAAAGCATCCTCGCCAGTCTCCCAGGGTTTCGAAATCACTGCCATCTCCTGCGGAATGATATTTCCGGTCATGTTGGCGGTCCCGTGCCCGCCGAGGGCCATGGTCGGAATGACAAGGCCAAGGTTGGGCGAACAGCAGCACATGATGGAAAGGTCAGGTTTCCCGGCGCACATCTGCGCGACCTGTCCGACCCGCGTCGTTGATTCCTTCAACACCACCATATTGGGATGCTTCGCGAGTTCGAGAAGGTCCGTCCAGTGCAGGTCGGTCTTCACGCGTGGCGGGTTGTTGTAGAAGCCGATGGCGAAGTCTTCGGCGTCACAGACCTCGCGCACATAGTCGGAGATCGCGGCATTGTCCGCACAGATATAGGCAGGCGCCGCAATGATCGCGCCATCGCCTCCCTCGGCTTTCGCATAGCGCACATAGTCTATCGTCGACTGCGTGTTGTTTCCGGTGCAGCCATAGTAAAACAGCATTTTTCCGGTTTTCATTTTCGCGGTCTGCGAAATGATTGCGCGACGCTCCTCGGGTGTGAGCATGGAAACTTCGCCGGTCGATCCCATGATCAGAACGGCCTCGGTGCCGTTCTGTTCGTGCCAGCTCAGCAGGGTGCGGAAACCCTCGAAGTCAATACTGCCATCTTCGTTCATGGGCGTGACAAGCGCCACGAACGAACCTTTGGGTTTTACATGAGCCATGAAAAGGACCTCCTGAAAGCGGTTGTCGACTGGTTTTGTCGGAGCTCCGGTGTTTCACCAGTGCCGAGAAAAGCAATTTATTAATTGCAACAGGCACTTATCTCTCCTCCGCACCGTCGACTGGTGATGCTCTATGGAGCGGAAAAGGGGGCATAAAATCAAATACAAATATGATTGACCTGCATGCTGAAAACTTATGCTGATGCTGCAGGCTTATGGAGTTAGCGCGTGGGCGCCCTCCAGAGACTTCAAGGTTTCGGTGATATGCTCTGCAAAAGCTTCCGCCGCCCGTGAGAGTTTTACCCCCACCGGTTTGATCAGATGAAAGTCGAAGGGTATTTTCGGTTCGAAGGGGATAACCTTCAGGACATCCCTGAACACACCCACGGTCATGGAGTCCACAATGGCGACGCCAAGACCGGCGGCCCGCGAGGCTACAGGCGGCATAAGATGGCTGACTCTCGACTGTCACGTCGGGCTGAATGTTTGCTTCGGCAAAGGCGCGGGTCACGTAATTGGCGGTGAGTGTATGATGCGCGAGCGCCACCATCTTTTCATCCTGCAGATCCACCGGCGACAGCGTGGGACGATCTGCAAGAGGATGGTCGTGGGTAACCACGCAGACACAATAGGTTCGGTAGGATGCCAGAATATCGACATTCGGCCTTTTGACATGGGTCTGCGCAATTCCCAACTCGATCTGACGCGACGAAACAAGATCGACGATCCGCGCGGAGGTGTGAACATTGTGAGTGACGCGAATGCCTTCATGCCGCGAAAGAAATCCCTTGAGGGCGCGCGGAAGGATCTCGAAGCTGACCATGGGCATGGTGGCGATATAAAGGCTCGCACGCCTTAGCTCCTTGATCTCCCTCGCGATCTGGCTGAGTCGTTCGAGGCCGAAATACATGTGATCAACTTCTCGCTCGAACTCGATCGCTTCGGCCGTCGGGGTGATCTTGCCACCTTCACGGATGAGAAGTGGAAAGCCGATACTGCGTTCGAGTTCCGCGACAAGTCGGCTGACAGCCGGTTGCGAGACGCTTAGAGCGTGCGCTGCTGTCGTAATCGATCCGTGCCGCATGACCAGCCGGAATGCCTGAATTTGCCGTTGGTTCATCACAGCCCTCTTTATCGCTCGATCCCGGTCGAGCCTACCCCGGATTTGCTCACTTGAGGATAGTGACACGCACAATCGTGGCCTGGTGAGAGCGGGGCGAGGGCAGGGGCTTCTATATTGCACAGATCCAGGGCTTCGACGCATCTTGGATGAAACGCACAGCCGGGCGGAGGCGAAAGAGGGCTGGGCGGATTGCCCTTGAGATGAATGGGCGGTAGCCCGGCCTCGTCGTCGGGAGAAAACACCGCCTCCTGAAGGGCTTTCGTATAATGATGGGCAGGTGAAGCGAAAACGCTGTCGGTCGGTCCCGCCTCAACGACCCTGCCGAGATACATCACGTACATCCGATCTGTCATATGCTCCACAACAGCAAGGTCGTGGCTGATGAAGAGCATGGCCACACCGGTTTCCCGACGCAGTTCAAGAAGAAGGTTCAAAATCTGCGCCTGCACAGAGACGTCGAGCGCCGATGTCGGCTCGTCGCAAATCAGCAGCTCGGGTTCGATAATGAGCGCGCGTGCTATGGCAACACGCTGGCGCTGACCTCCGGAGAGTTCGCTGGGAACCGCGTCCAGCAGACGTGCCGGCAGCCCCACCTGATCGGCAAGCCGTGTGACGCGTCGTGTGCATTCCTCGCCCGTGCTCAAGCGATGCACGCGAAGCGGCAGGGCGATGATGTCGCGGACACTCATGCTGGGATTGAGCGATCCATAGGGATCCTGAAACACTGGCTGGATGCGGCGCGCGCGTTCCCGGTTGGCTGCTTTGGCGATTGGCTCGCCGTCGATCTCCACTGTTCCGGAAGCGGGAGACTCAAGGCCAAGCAGAATGCGGGCAAGCGTGGATTTCCCGCATCCCGATTCTCCCACCAGACCGACGATCTCGCCGCGTTCGATGGTAAGGTCAATGCCCTTCAATGCCTGCAACTGGCCATAGCCGCGCAGGAACCCCGTTTTCACGCGGTAGTTCTGCACCACGTTTCTGGCGCGTAGTAGAGGTGTTGCGCTTCTCATGTGGAAATCTCCGCGGTGAGCGCTGGTTGTGTGTTGTGACAGAAAATCGCGTGCGCCCCGTTCCCGTCATGCATCCCCTGAACCAGGGGCGGCGGAACTTGATCGCAGACGGTCGTTTTGCGTTCACATCGACCACGAAACGGGCACAGTGGATCGGGCATGTAAAAGGAGGGAACGGTGCCGGGAATCGTGCCGAGCGGCGTCTGCTTTTCGGTCTTGCCGGGTCTGGGAACGCTTCTCACGAGACCTTGTGTATAGGGATGGCCCGCACGGCCAAGAACAGCATCGCGCGTACCCTTTTCAACCGTGCGCCCGGCATACATGACGTTGATGTGGTCGCCAATGCGCGATACCACGCCGAGATCATGGGTGATGAAAATCATGCCCATGCCCAGTTCTTCTCGAAGTTCGGCGAGCAGGGCCAGGATCTGCGCCTGGGTGGTCACATCAAGGGCCGTTGTGGGTTCGTCGCAGATGATCAACTCCGGCTCACACATAAGAGCCATGGCAATCAGAACTCGCTGGCGCAGCCCCCCCGAGAGTTCGTGCGGATATTGGCCAAGACGACCGCGTGCATTGGTGATGCCGACCCGCTCCAGCAGATAGATCGCACGGCGGCGCGCTTCCAGCCGTCCGGACCCGCGATGCCTGCGATGAACGGCGCAAAGCTGATCACCTATCGTGAAGGTTGGATTGAGCGCCGTCATGGGCTCCTGGAAAATCATCGAGACGCGGTTGCCGCGCAGGCTGGAGAGGGTCGCCTGCGTTGCGCCACGCAAATCGGTGCCGGCGATCTCAATCTCATCGGCTTCCCACACGGCGGAAGGTGGCAATAGACCGAGCATCGCCAGGGCCGTCATTGATTTTCCGCAGCCGCTTTCACCCACAAGGCAAAGGGTCTGGCCAGGTTCGACGGAGAGATCGACACCACGCACCGCGTGAAGCAGCCCGGCGTCGGTACGCAGACGCACATGGAGGTTTTTCACCGAAAGCAAAGACATTAGCGCCCCCGCGCCGTTACGTCGCGCAGGCCGTCGCCCAGAAGGTTGATGGCCAGCGTGAGGATGAAAAGGCAGACACCCGGCAGGGTGATGATCCACGGGCTGAAGAACATGAAGGTCTTGGCCTCCGACAGCATCAGTCCCCATGAGGGAAGAGGCGCCTGAACACCGAGCCCGAGAAAGGAAAGGGCCGCTTCGAGCAAAATGGCATGCGCCAGCTCAACCGTGGCCACGACGATCAGCGGGGCACGTATGTTGGGCAGGATCTCGCGAATGAGAATATGCGGCAGCGAGCAGCCGATGGCCTGCGCGGAACGAATATATTCGAGCGGGCGGATTTGCAGCGTGGCGGTGCGGGCCACCACGGCAAACTGGTCCCAGAGCAAAAGGCCGATGACCAGAATGACGATCCACAGAGATGCACCGGCAACCGCCACCACTGCGAGAGCCACAAGGATGATGGGCATGGAGAGGCGGACCGTGATGATGGTCGAAATCACGGCATCGACCCTGCCACCGAAATATCCTGCAAGGAGGCCGAGCGTGCAGCCGATCAGGCCGGAAATGAGGATGGCGCCGAATCCGATGCCCATGGAAATGCGCGCGCCATAGATGAGGCGACTGAGATAATCGCGGCCGAGCTGATCTGTCCCCAGAAGGTGCTCTGGCGAGGCATTCTCGTGCCAGAAGGGAGGCGCAAGGCGCAGCGAGAGGTTTTGCGCGAAGGGATCGTAGGGGGCGAGCAGCGGGGCGAAAACAGCCACCAGCGCAACTGCTACGACCACTGTAATCCCGAACATCAGACCGCGATGCCTGAGCACGGCGCGGCGGCGCGCTTTCCTGCGGGTTGCCTTGAGTTCAAGCGCCTCGGTTTCGCTGGACATGATCGTCTCGGTCATCGGCTTATCCGGATCCGTGGGTCCATCAGGGAGTTCAACAGGTCAGCGGCCAGCGTCAGAACGACATAGATCATCGAGATGATCAGCACGATCGCCTGAATCACCGGCATGTCGGCGCGGCTCATCGACTGCCAGGCAAGATAACCGATCCCATTGATCGCGAAGATGGATTCAATGACGATTGATCCGCCAAGCATGAAACCGAACTGCACTGCGATAAGAGAGATGACCGGCAGGATCGCGTTGCGCAGCCCGTACTTGAACAGGATGGTGCGTCGCCTGATGCCCATGGCGCGGGCGGTTCGGATGTAATCGGAACGCAAGACCTCGACCATTCCGGCCCGAACCAGACGCATCAGCGCTGGCATCGCGTAGGAGCCCAGCGCGATGGCTGGAAGAATGAAATGCCGGAAGCTGGTGCTGCCCGAGATTGGAAGCCATTGGAGCGTGACACCGAAAAGAAGGATGAGCAGAAGGCCGGCCCAGAAATTGGGAATGGCCTGGCCGCATACGGCAAGAAAAAGTGCGGCTCTGTCGATCAGCGTGTTCGGTTTCAGCGCAGCGACAACGCCAAGCGGAACGGCGATTGCCAGTGCAAAGCCGATGGAAAGGATTGCCAGAAGCGCCGTCGCCGGGAAACGCTCCGCCAGCATTTCGGAAACGGGCCGTCCGGAAAGATAAGACTGTCCGAGATCGCCTTGAACGAGGCGGCCAAGATAATCGAAATACTGCACCACCAGCGAACGGTCGAAACCGTATCGCTGGCGAATGGCTTCAATATCGCTTGCGGTGGCGCTGTCACCGGCCAGCCCCATGGCCGGATCGATGGCCACATGGGACAGAACGAAAGTGATCACAGAAATGATCAGGAGGACCAGAACGCCCAGCCCCAGCCTCTTGGCAGCAAATTCAAGCATTGATGTTCTCTTTCCTCGCGCCGGCGATGCGTCTTTTGGCATGCCGGTAGCTGAGATGATCAAGACGGGCGGTGACAGGCCCTGGAGCGATGGCGGGAATGATCCTGCTGGCCATGTCCTGATAGGCGCCACGAAAGTGGACCGAACTTTTCACGACCAGAACAGGAATTTCTGCGGGATCCAGTCCGAGGTGGTGAAGCAGAGCGGGTTCGGAGGCCTGCATCTTCCGTGGAGCGACGATGATCCTGATGCCCTCTCTTTCAAGCAATGCCACCGGCCCGAGCTCGATCCGGTTGCCCCGGTACATTGGCCCGATGCCGATGAAGCTGCCACTCCCCAGCGCCTGCACGGTGAAGGGGCCGGGTACCGGGGGGCCGAAAGCCGGCTCCTGTTTGCCTCCCAGTGAAGTGTCGATCTTCCCACCGGTGCCGGCACAGTGCGCGGCCTCTGCCGCTTCGGGGTCGGCGATGTGTACCACCACGGCTCCCGTGGCATGGGCTTCAAGAAGCGCGTGAATCATTCCCGTGGTATCGCCGGTGCCGCCCCCGCCGGGGTTGTCTTGCGTGTCTGCGATGACAACGGGTCCGGGCTCCTCGCAGCCGATCATTGCCTGCCGGACAGCTTCACCTGCGGAAGGAAGCTGGCGGCCGAAGGCTTGCTCCTTTTCAATCCATGTGGCCTCCAGCCGGTCGGCCACATTCGTCAACGTTTTCTCACCCGGTCCATATAAAAGAAGGCTCGGGCCGGCATCCTCGATGTCGGCAAGTGGAAAGCCGAAACACTGAGCGACACAGTCTACACCGTCTTCATTTTCAAGCGCCCGTCCGGCTGCAGCAATGCCGCGCATTGGCTCGGTCAGGGTGCATTGCGCGTCAAGCGTCACAAGGAAGGGGATGGGACGGAACAGTTTCTTCGGTCTGGTGCCAGAGGTGATCATGGCGACAAGACGGTTCATGGTCCGGGCCCCTGTTTCGGCCATGTCGACATGTGGATAGGTGCGGTAGGCATCGATCAGGGATGCCTGCTCTACCATTGTGCCGGACACATTCGCGTGGAGGTCCAGCGAGCAGACGATCGGAAATGGCTCTGGAGCGATGGCGCGCAGCCGGCGCAGAAGTTCACCCTCAGCGTCATGATGGTTCGGCGTGACCATTGCGCCATGAAGGTCGAGATAGAGCCCGTCCAGAGGCCCTTCTGCCAAAGCTTTTTGGAAGCCGTCCGTAATCTTCTTCGCGATGGTCTCGAAGGCATCGTCGTCCACTGGGGCCGGATGGCAGCGCAATGCACCACAGAAGAGGTGCCAGTGCGCATCCATGCCGTTCCGCAGCCTCAATCGCACCTGCCATCGGCGCTGCGGAGTGCCTCAATGTGTCGAGAACCGCCTGCCCCTCCGAAAAGGCCGGCCACCCGCCGGGATTCTGGAAGGCATTGAAGTCGGCTCTGCTGGCGACAAAGCTGTTGGTCTCGTGCTGAAACCCGGCAATGGCGATCCTCATATTCCTGTCTCCTCGCGGGCTATAGGAGAAAGGGGGAAGGGCTGGTCTGCTTCCAGGGCAGATGCCACCCGCAACACGAGATCGTCGCGCCATGGAGCCGCGACGATCTGAAGACCAATAGGAAGCTCCTCTGCCGCCCGGCCATTCTTGTCAGAAAGGCCGCAAGGCAGGGTGGCCGCTGGCTGATGGGTCATGTTGAAGGGGAAGGTGTAGGGCGACCAGAAGTGGCCGTTCAACATGTACCAGTGTTCGTCTTCAGGCCCGTTGTCAGTGTCGACGGGGTAGGGCGGAATGGCCAGCGTCGGCGTGATGAGAAGATCCCAACTACGATGGAAGAGCTGCATGCGTACCTGCAGTTCGGCGCGGGTCTTTTCGGCTTTGATGTAGTCGCTTGTGGTGAACCGGTCGGCCTGCCTGAGCACTCTCGCCACGACGGGGTCCATTTTCGCGGGATCTCCCCCGGCGGCTCGGTAGGAAGCAGCGCGGTTGCAGATGCGCAGAATGTTGTATGCGTCGAGCAATCCGGGGAGGTGGGGGGCGACCTGTTCCACCGTCGCACCAAGGCTACGAAGCCTTTCAACAGCGCTGTCTGTCGCTCTGCGTACATCCTTGTCCGGTTCTTGAAGACCCAGTGTGGGGGAATAGGCGATGCGCAGGCCTTCCACTCCGGCTTCGATGGAAGACAGGTCAAGATCGATGGCGGGAAGTGCATGGGCATCGCGCGGATCAGGTCCGGCGATTACTGCCAGCATGGCGGCGGCGTCAGCAACCGTGCGGGAGAGCGGACCGGTGTGGCCAAGAATGCCGGCGGAGGCGGGTGGGTGGTTCGCCACGATCCCGAAACTGGGCTTGAGGCCGAAAATGCCTGTCACACTGGCCGGCATACGGATCGATCCCGACGCATCGTTGCCGAGCGCCAGCGGTCCGATGCCTGCAGCCAGGTGTGCTGCGGCACCCATGCTTGAGCCCGAGCAGCCATATTCCAGATTCCACGGATTGCGGGTCGCGCCGGTGAGCGGGCTTCGCGAGAATGCGCTGCCGCCGAATTCGGTTGTGGTCGTCTTTGCATAAAGGACCGCCCCGGCAGCGCGCAGCCGGGCCACTGCTGGTGCGTCTTCATCCCATGGCTGGTCGGGATTGGTGGTGCGCGAGCCTCGCAATGTCGGCATGCCACGGGTGAGGATGAGATCTTTCACGGATACGGGAATGCCATCCAGCGGCCGCAGCTGCGCACCGCGTTCCCAGCGGCGTGCGGCAGCCTCGGCCTGCTGCAACGCTCCGTCGGTGTCGATATGGCAAAAAGCATTGATGTGTGGATTGACGCGCGCAGCCGCATCCAGCGTGCTTTCAAGCACGTCGACCGGCGAGAAACTGCCCGCCGCAAAGCCTGCGCCGAGCTCTTTCACAGACAGGGTGTGCAGTTTTCGGCTCATACCAGCGACAGGCCTCCATCGACGCGCAGGATCTGGCCCGTGACATGGGACGCCCCTTCACTGAGGAAAAACGCAACTGCTGCGGCAATGTCGGCTGGCTCCGCAATGCGACCGGAAGGGGTGGCCTTTGCCGCCGCCTTCCATGCCTCGGGAGAAATCGCAGCATGGCCGCCTTCCTTGCGGGTGTAACCGGGAGCCACGCCGTTGACGGTGATGCCCTTCGAGGCAAGCTGGTATGCAAGCGTTCCCGCGAGCCCCTCGGTCGCTGCCTTTGATGCTGCCGTAAGGGGGAAGATCGTGTCATTCACGCCGATATTGTAGGTGACAAACGAGCTGATGAAGACGATGCGTGCCTGCGTGGATTTTTCCAGATGGGGCGTTGCGCGATTGACCAGTTCAAGGAATGGAACGGTGTTGAGTTCGAACGCCTGATGAAGATCGGCGCGATCAAACTCGCCGAAGCGACGTTTGTCACCCTTGCCGGCATTGGAAACGATCTGGTCGAGCCCTCCATGTGTGTCCAATGCATGGTTCACAAGGGTTTCCGCCGCATCCTCGCTGGTGAGGTCGACCCGGATCGTGCTTGCTGAAGCCCCTTTTTGCCGGCACTCGTCCGCCACCTTCTCCATGCTTTCTTCATTCGAACGGGTGGTGAGAACGAGAGCCGTGTCAGGCGCAGCCAGAGTGCGGGCGCAGGCTGCGCCGATGCCGCTGGCGGTGCCGGTGATCAGGATGACGCGCTTCTTCGCTGACTGGTTCATGACGTTTTCGATTCCTAGTAGAGATATTTGAAGACGAGCAGGATCGCCGATGCAGTGGAGGTGATCAGGATCACTTTTCCAACCCGGCCACGGTCGACGAATTTCTTTAGCCAGTTGGAGAAGAAGAAGCCGATGAAGGCGATGGGCGTGAGGGCAAGCGCCAGAAGAATATCGGTCTTCGTGATGTGTCCCGTGATGGCCAGCGCCACGAGCGAAATGGCTGCACCGAAAACGAAGTAGGCGCTCAATGTTGCGCGCATCACCGGGCCGGTGCTCAATTGATACACCATGGCCATGGGTGGAGCACCGATGGAGGTCAGGGTTCCCATGAAGCCGGAAACGCTGCCCGCTGCGAAGAGATTGCGCGGCGAGGCCTGCAGCTTGAGACCGGCGATGCTCAACCCGACCGCGATCAGAACCAGAACCGCGAAGACCATTGCAAAGGTTTCTTCATCCAGAAGGCCGAGGCACACGACAGCCAGCGCAGAAGAGATCAGGCGCCCGCCAAGAGCGAAGCGCAGGCCGATTCGGTCGACCGCACTGAATTCGCGAACCATGCCTCCAGCGCTGACAAGAAGAGCCATCAGCAGCATGGGAGCGGGAACGAAAACCGGATCGATGACCACGAGAATTGGCGCAGCCAGCATGTTGAAGCCAAATCCGGTGGAACCCTGAATGGCTCCGGCGCAAATGATGGCAATGATGGCGGCAACCAGCGGCCATGGATCCACGACTGAAAATACACTCATACCCAGCCTCAGCGATTCCAGCAGGCGGCCCAGTGCCCCGGCGTCTTCTGTTCGAATGGTGGTGCCTGTGTCCGACAGCGATCGCTGGAAAGCGGGCAACGACTCTGGAAACGGCAACCGGATGGCGGGTTCAGAATGTCAGGCACTTCGCCGTCGCAGACGATGCGCTGACGCCGGCGCTGTTTGGCGGGGTTGGCGAGCGGGACGGCAGAAAGAAGAGCCTCGGTATAGGGATGCAGCGGCGTTTTGTAGAGAGTGTTCTTTTCTGCGAACTCCACCATCTGGCCGGCGTAGAGGATCGCCACGCGGTGTGAGATATGGCGAACGATCGATAGATCGTGGGCAATGAAGATGTAGCTGAGCTGCATCTCCCGCTGGATTTCGCGCATCAGATTCACCACCTGAGCACGCACCGAGACATCGAGTGCGGATACCGGCTCATCGGCGACAATGAGTTTCGGTTTCAGTGCAAGCGCGCGTGCTATGCCGATGCGCTGGCGCTGACCTCCGGAGAATGCGTGGGGGTACCGTTCGCCGGCATTGGCCGGCAATCCGACACGATCCAGCAGGTAGGACACGGTTTCCATGGCTTCGCGGCGGCTGCGGGCCACTCTGTGAACAAGCAAAGGTTCGGCGATGATGTCGGCTACGCGCATGCGGGGGTTGAGGGAGGCGTAGGGATCCTGAAGAATGACCTGCATGCCCCTGCGCAGTCGGCGCAGGGGCCTCCCGTCCACATTGGTAATGTCCTGCTGATTGAAGGTTATGGATCCGGTTGCGGCTTTGACCTGTCTTAGTATTGCGCGACCGAGCGTGGTCTTGCCGGAGCCGGACTCCCCCACCAGGCCGATGGTTTCACCGGGATAAAGATCGAAGCTTATGTTCTCTAGTGCGGTGATGACGTTGGGTCGCGACAAGAGCCCGCTACCACCAATTTCGTATTGAACGCCCAAATTCCGGAGGCTGAGAACCGGGGCGCCTTGCTGAGGCACTGGGCTGGGCATTGCTGTCATGACTTCATGCCCTCCCAGGCCGGTGTCATGGCATGCCAGCATGCAGCTGTTCCTCCATCGGTGATCGCCAGTGTTGGCGTCTTGCCACAAACGTCGCTGTTGATCGGGCAGCGCGGACGGAAAGCGCAGCCCTCAGGCGGGTTGATCAGCCGCGGAGGCATGCCGTCGATGTAAAGAAGATCTCCTTCCGAGGTGTCGAGACTCGGTGTGGAGCGCAAGAGCCCCTGCGTATAGGGGTGAGCAGGGTGATCGAATATATAGTCGGTTGTTCCGGTTTCGACGATCCGTCCCGCATACATGACAGCCGTGCGATGGCAGAGCCCTGCGATCACACCAAGGTCGTGCGTGATGAATATGATCGCCAGACCCAGTTCGCGTTGCAGCCGCGTCAGCAGCTCGATGATCTGTGCCTGGATCGTGACGTCCAGCGCGGTGGTTGGCTCATCGGCAATCAACAGGGACGGTTCGCAGGCAATGGCCGTCGCGATCATCACCCGCTGGCGCATGCCGCCGGACAATTCGTGGGGGTACTCATCCAGTCTGCGCCGTGGTGCGGAAATTCCCACTGCGTCGAGCAATTCCTCCGCGCGCCGCCTTGCCTGCGCAGAAGACATTTTCAGGTGATGCCGCAACACCTCGCAGATCTGTGCGCCAACCGTCATCAGCGGATTCAGGGAGGTCATGGGATCCTGAAATACGGTGGAAATCTCCTTGCCCCAAACCGAACGGCCAAGCGAACTGCCCTTTGCGCCGACAAGCGATTGCCCTCGCCACAAAATGTCTCCGCCGGTGATATATCCCGGGGGATCGATCAATCCCATGATCGCCTGAGAGGTTACGCTTTTGCCCGACCCGGATTCGCCGACCAGTCCAAGGGTTTCACCAGCGCGCACCGAGAGCGAAACACCGCGAAGTGCCTGAACCACGCCGGCGCGGGTGGCAAATTGCACTTCGAGGTCCTGCACCTTCAAGAGAGCGGGAGCATTGCCGGTCATTGCAGACCTCCACGGCGGGCGGCCTGGCTTCTGGCGAAACGTTTCTCCCGTTCCTGCGGGTCTGTCGTTACCCGTACCCAGTTGGAGAACATGTTGAGAGAAAGAACGAGGCCGACGATGCACAGGCCGGGAAAGGTCACCAGCCACCAGGCGATGAAAATGTAATCGCGACCACTTGCGATATCGAGCCCCCAGCTTGTGGCTGGCGGTTGTATGCCCAGACCAAGGAACGAAATGGCGGCCTCTGCGAGCACGATGTTCGTGAACTCGAGGATGGAGAGCACAAGCAGTGGTGTTATGAGGTTTGGCAAAATGTGCCGAAAGAGGATTCTCGCCGGGTGGCAGCCGACGATTTCGGCCGCTTCCACATAGGCGGACTGGCGCAAAGAGGCGACGGTGCCGCGCACGAAGCGCGCGAATACCATCCAGTTGGTCAGGGACAGCACCACGATGATGGTTAGAACGCTCGCTCCCATCACAGATACGATCAGGAGAATGAGCAGAATTCCGGGAAAGGAAACCTGAATATCGACAATGCGCATCAGGATGTTGTCGGTTCGCCCTCCGCGGTATCCGGCCCACAGGCCAACAGTAGTGCCGAGTGCGCCGCCAAAAAGCACCACGCAGGCTCCGATCAGAAGAGTGAGCCTTGCCCCCCAGATGATCCGGGAGAGAACGTCCCGCCCCAAATGGTCTGTGCCGAGGGGATGGGCCCATACTCCGCGTTCCAGCCAGACCGGCGGGGTGAGTCGGTGCGCGATGCTCTGCGCTGCGGGGTCGTGCGGTGCGATCAAGGGAGCAAACACCGCCATGGCGATGATCGCCGTCAGCACGACAAAGCTCACGAGGCCTGTCTTGTCACGCCACAGTTCAAGGGCAAGGGGGGCGATGCATTCCTGCCAGAGGCCTGGTTTCCGCGTGTTTGAGGTGATGTCTGCGCCAGTCATTTCAACCCAGCCTTATGCGCGGATCGATCATCCTGAACACGATGTCGAGCACGACGTTCACGACCACGATCAGAACGGCGATGGTGAAGACAACGCCCTGCACAAGAAAGAGGTCACCCCGCTGGATGGCCTGAATTGCGGTCAATCCGAGGCCCGGCCAGGAAAAGACCGTTTCAACGACCACCGAGTATCCGGCGAGTGTGAGAACGAACTCCCAGCCTGCAAGGGTAAGGAACGGGATCCAGGTGTTTCGCAGCGCATGCGCCCCCAGAACACGCCCGAATGGCATGCCCTTGGCGCGAGCCGTTTTCACATATTGCTTGTTCAGCTCATCGATCATCGACGACCGGATAAGCATGGTCTGTCGAGCCAATGGTGTCAGCGCCAGTGTTATGGCGGGCAGGATGATGTGCGCCGGGGTTGCCATGCCGGAGGTGGGCAGGAGTTTGAGGTTCACCGAGAAGACAACGATAAGAAGGAGCCCGACCCAGAACTGGGGCATGGAGAGGCCCAGAAGCCCCGCACCCACGATGGTTTTGTCCAAAAATCCGTCCGGTCTCAGGGCGGCGATTGTTCCAAGCGGGATGGCCAGCAACGTGGCTGAAACGAGGGCGACCGAAACCAGCAATAGGGAGTTCGGCAATCGATCCGCGATAACCTCCACAACCGGTCGACGCTGCCAGAGGCTTTCGCCAAAATCCAGTGTAACAAGGTCGCCGGCGAAGTGGATGAACTGGGTAAGCAACGGCTTGTCCAGGCCGATCTGCTGAGCGAATGCGGCCTTTTGCTCGGCAGACGCGGAAAGTGGAAGCATCAGGCTGACCGGATCGCCGAAGACGCGGGTAACGAGAAACACGACTGTCGTTACGCCCAGCACCACCAGCACCGATTGAAGCAACCTGTTCAGCAGGTATCCCCTCATTTGCCCCTCACGCTTTGAGAATGCTGCCGGGCGCGGTCTGGTTTTCCCGCGCCCGGCTTTCAGGCAGCCGGATCACTGTAGCCCCCCAGTGATCCGGCCGGCGCTGGAGCTTGTCACTCGATTACCGACATTTCGGAGACGAGCAGTTTGGCATCGACGCGTGGCTGCCATTCCATGCGCTCGGAAAGGCCGTAAATGTCCTGAAGATTGAACAGCGGTACGAGGTAGTTCTTTTCGCGCACGTCCGCATAGACTTCGTGGTAGAGCGCTTCGCGCTGTTCTTCATCGATGAGCGTGCGGGCCCTTGCTGAGCTTCTCGGTCATCTCCTTGTCCGAATTCGAGAAGGCGGGGCCTTCCATGTGGAGAAGGAAGGTCGATTCACGGTCGGCATCGAGAAGTTCGTTGGAGTTCGCCAGGAAGATGGAGTCCGGGCGAGGCCCTTCGCCCATCAGGCTGTCGAGATACTGCGAGAATTCCTCGATGATGATTTCCACTTTGAGACCGGTTTCGGCCCAGTAGCCGGCCACGGCCTCGATCTGCTCGCGGTCTTTCAGCCAGCGGCCGGATTCACCGTTCACCTTGAGTGGTTTCCCGGTCGCGCCGGCTTCTTCGATCAGCTGCTTCGCGCGCTCCGGGTCATAGGGGTAGGGTTCGAGATCCGGGTTGTAGCCGAACGCTTTGGGATTGATCGGCTGGCCTTTCGCGACCGTCGCGTAACCCTCGAACAGGTTCTTGGCCATCGCTTCGCGGTCGATCGCGAGGTTCAGGGCTTCGCGGACCTTCGGATCGGAGGTGACTGGATTGTCCGCACCGAGAATGAAGACGGACGTTTCCAGGCCTTCAACCGCGGCAAATTTCGGCACGGTGGATGTGTATTCGGGAAGCAGGTTGGTGATGACATCGAATTCACCGGACATGAGACCCGACAGGCGTGTACCGGCTTCGGTTACAAACCGGTACGTGACTTCATCGATCTCCGGCGCGCCACCCCAATAGTCCTCGTTGGCTTCGATTCTGATTTCGCTGCCGTGCTGCCAGTCCACGAATTTGTAAGGTCCCGTCCCCACCGGCTTGCCCGCAAGGTCACCTTCCTTGGCGTATTCCGGTGGGATAACCTTCATCCAGTACATGCGCGAAGGCAGGATCGGGTCGGGCCCACTGGTGGTGATCTGCACGGTCGTGTCATCCACCTTCTTGGCTCCGGTTATGGTGCCGAGATAGGCAAGCTGTTCGGATTTGTTGGCCGGGTCGATGATGCGCTCCACACTGGCAACAACAGCGTCGGCATTAAAGGCTTCACCATTGTGAAAGGTAATTCCTTCACGCAGTTTGAACTGCCAGGTGGTCTCGTCAACCTTCTCAGGGGCTGCCGCGGCGAGCCCCGGCACCAACTCGCCTTCGGGCGTGCGGGCCATCAATGTCTCGTAGATATTGTCATTGACCTGGCGCTCCCCGCCATCATCCCGCAGTTGGGGATCGAGCGTGGATGGCTCTGAGCCGATGGCAATGGTTATGGACTGAGCCCAGCCCGAAGCTACGGTTATCGCAAGGGCAGCGGTGACCGCCCCAAGTGTTTTTAAGCATCTCTTGATCACGTCCGTCCCCCATTATTGCCCTTTGGGCTTATATTTCTGCCTTATGTTTCGGCACGTTAACCAGCTATGTGCGCGGAGAATTTCAAGACAGCGGGTGGAATGCTAGCGAGTTGATTGTCATTCGGTCAAATAGATTAAAGGCATCTTCCCATGCAGAAATCTTATGGATGTATGCTGACTCTCCCTCATATTTCAGGTCGACCCCTATGTTGAGTTCAGGCGTTCGCGTATAAGATTCTTGTAGGGCGGGCATGAAAAACCTTATTTGCCTTTATGGGTTGCGCCCGGCAAACTCGAGTTCCGCGGCGGGATGGCCTCGCCGGAACTGGCGCATAAATGGGGGACAGGTTGAAGCACGAACTGGTGAAGGAAATCGAGAAACTCCTCCCCGAGTTGCTCGAAATCCGCCATGCTATCCATGCAAATCCCGAAACCGGTTTTGAAGAGCATGAGACTGCCGCGCTTGTCAGTGAAAAACTAAAAGCCTGGGGGCTTGAGGTCGAGGAAGGTATAGCGACCACCGGCGTGGTGGCTAGCCTGAAGGGCAGGCTTCCTGGGCAGCGTGCGATCGGTTTGCGGTGCGACATGGATGCTCTCGACATCGTCGAGAAGACCGGTCTTCCCTATGCCTCGAAAAAACGGGGAAAGATGCATGCCTGCGGGCATGATGGTCATACCGCAATGCTTCTGGGGGCGGCGCACTATCTTTCCGAAAATCCAGATTTCGGTGGTACGGTTCACTTCATATTCCAGCCCGCGGAAGAGGGGCTGGGCGGTGGACGTGTTATGGTTGAGGAGAACCTCTTCGAGCGTTTTCCGATGGATGCAGTTTATGGGCTGCACAACAAGCCGGGCATCCCGGTCGGTCAGTTCGCGACGCGACCTGGTGCGATGCTCGCGGCCACGGACAGCTGGACGGTTACATTTCAGGGAACCGGTGGCCACGGCGGTTCGGGTCCGCACCTGAGCACCGATCCGACAATGCCGCTTGGCCATTTTATCCCCGCGCTTCAATCGATCATCGGTCGTAGCGTACCCGCACTCGAGAGCGCCGTGCTTAGCATCGGGCACATTCAGGCGGGCGAACCGGGGGTGACCAATGTCATCCCTTCCGAGGCTGTCGTCTGCGGAACCGCGCGCAGTTACGACCCCGATGTGCGGGGTCTGCTCGAAAAGCGGCTGAACGAGATCGCCACGGCATCGGCACAGGCTTATGGCTGCACGGCACTGGTGAACTACGAGCGGGGTTATCCTTCGCTGGTCAACCATGACGAACAGGTGCAGATCGCGGTGGAAGCTGCGGCCGACCTCGTCGGCAAGGACCAGGTGAATGACAGGCTGACACCCATTACCGCCGGTGAGGACTTCTCCTATATGCTGCAGCAGAGACCGGGCTGTTTCATGATGCTCGGGAACGGGGTCGGACAAGACGGAAAGTTCAACAACCTCCACACACCGCTTTACGATTTCAACGATGAGATCATTCCGCTCGGCGTGGCATACTGGGTTTCTCTGGTGGGGGCCGAGCTTGGGCCGCAAAGCCTCGAAAGGCGGGATGCAGCCTGAAAACGCATCACAAAATCACAAACAAGAAAACAAGGGGTTCGTTCATGAAATCAATTCTGCTTGCCGGCGCCGCTGTTCTTCTGCTTGGGGGCGCTGCGCCTGCCTATGCTTCGGCGGAAGACTCCACACTGACAGTTGCTCTGAAGGAAGAGTTCCCGAACTTCGACGGGTATATCAATGCTTCGCGTGACGGCCTTGTTCTCACCAGGCACATCTATGACATGCTCATATACCGGGATCCGGCCACGTTTGAGTACAAGCCGCTACTGGCCACGGAGTGGAACCGCATCGATGATCTCACCTGGGAGTTCAAGCTGCGGAAAGGGGTGACGTTTCATGACGGGTCTGACTTCACGGCCGATGATGTGGTGTTCACCCTCGAAACCTATGGCAATCCGGAAACCGGCACGCGCTACATGTCCAGCATCGACTGGATCGACCGGGTGGAAAAGGTTGATGATCACACGGTGCGGATCGTCTCCAAAAAACCATTTCCTGTAGCGCTCGAGTACATCGCGAATTCACTGCCGATCTACCCGTCCGACTACTATCAGGAAGTCGGCATGAAAGCGTTCGGACAGAAGCCGATCGGAACAGGCCCCTATCGGATCGAATCCAGCAGTGGCAATGAACTGCTCTTGAAAGCGCATGAGGATTACTACGAAGGTGGTGGCAAGGGCACGCCTTCCATCAAGACCTTGAAGATCCGCACCATTCCTGATGTTGCCACCCAGATCGCCGAGGTCATTGGCGGCAGCGTGGACTGGATGTGGAATCTGCCGGCAGACCAGGTGCCGCAACTGCAGGCAGTTCCGACTCTGAATGTCGAACTTGGGTCGACCATGCGCATCGCGATGATCCTGATCGACGCCGCGGGCCGCAAGAACGAAAACACGCCTCTGGCAGATCTACGGGTCCGGCAGGCACTCAACCACGCCATCGATCGCGACACGATCGTCAAGGAGCTGGTTGGCGGTGACGGTGTCCGGCTTGACGTGCCCTGTTACCCTGCCCAGTTCGGCTGCGATACCGATCAAGCGGTGGTCTATGAATACGATCCGGAGAAAGCACGCGCGCTCTTGAAAGAAGCCGGCTATGAGGATGGTCTGTCGTTCGACATGTCCTCTTATCGTGACCGGCCCCCGCGCGGAAGCTGTGCAATCCTATCTCGCAGAGGTCGGCGTAAAGGCCAATCTCGAGATGCTTCAGGCCCGCGCCTCCTTTTCCGCCTGGAGGGAAGCGAAAATCGACCTTTGGTATGGCGATGCTGGATCGTTTTCCATTGGAGATTCCGACGCGTCCATCGGCAACTTCTTCAATGGCGCGGCCAATGACGGTTTTGGCGATGAGGAGGTCAATGCTCTGGTGGCGGAGGCTGCGGCAACGGCGGATCAGGAGAAGCGCAAGGAGCTATATGCAGAGGCCATCAAGCTGATCACCGAACGGGCATACTGGGTGCCGATGCATACTGTGGTGATGGGCTATGCCTACAACAAGAACCTCGAGTTCTCCCCCTCGGTCGACGAACTGCCGCGCTTCTTCCACGCCAGGTGGAAGTGAACTTCGGGACTCCTGTCCGAGTTTACGATCAGCTTTTCAGAGTCTTGTTTCTCCCGGTTTCTCCGGGAGAAGCGACCCCGAAACCGAGGGATCATATATCTCCCGGCGTTCAATCGGTATCTGCGCCGATCCTGGAGCGACATGAACGAATGAACTATTCCTCGATAAAGGCTCGGCTGAAGGAATCGAGTATCGGTCGCGCCAGATATTCGAAGAAAGTTCTCTCACCGGTGTTTATGAACGCCTCGACAGGCATCCCGGGGTGCAAATGCGCGCGGTTCACGGGTGAGGGCAAACTGTCGGGTATCGTCACACGGGCCTGATAATAGGGCTCTCCGGACATCTCATCCACATGCCGGTCCGCCGATACAAGCGTTACCTCGCCGGTGACTTCCGGGGTCAGGCGCATGTTGAGAGCGGACAGGCGCAGCCTCGCTTTCTGGCCCACTTTCACCATATCGATATCCTGAGGACGCAGTCGTGCATCGACAACCAGTTCCTGCATCGTGGGCAGAATCTCGATCACTTTCTCCCCGGGTGCGATCACACTGCCGACGGCGTTGACTGTGGAGGCAACAACGACACCATCGACTGGTGCCCGAACGGTCATTCGGTCAAGTGTGTTTTGTGCCGCGTGAATCTGCTCTTCGAGATCGGAGAGGGAGGCATGGGCCTCATTCAGCCGCGCTACAGCGTCTTCCACCCGCTGGGAAGCAAGGCGTTCGAGCTGCTCGAGCGCTTCCAGCCGCCTGGATTCAGTTGAAGCGATCTCCGAAACATTGACGTTGCGTTGACCCGTGAGGTCCGCGTAGTGGCGCAGGGTCTGGGTGTATTCGAAGCGATTGGTGAGCCCTTTCACGACCAGAGCCTCTTTCCGCTTCAGCTCATCGCTCATGATAACAAGCTGCTCATCAATCGCTTTCTGCTGAGCCGTCAGACCATTGTGGGCTTCTACAAGGGTGGCGACGCGCTGTCTCAGTATGCTGACTTCGGACCGGTATCGTGAGAGGCGCGCGGCGAATTCTCTTTCCTGGTCATCGATGCTTGCCGTATCGATCCCCAGCCGGGTTGGGCCGGGTGGCATTGCAGGCAGGGCATCCAGGCCATCACGCTCGGCGGTCAGCCGCGCCATCATCGCCTGTTGGCGCGACCATTGCTGCAAAAGTCGATTCAATTTGATACGGGTTTGGGTGTCGTCGAGATTCAGCAGGCTTTGGCCTGTGGAAACCCGGTCACCCTCGGATACGTTTATTGCAGCCACGATGCCACCATCCAGATGCTGTATCTGAATATTGCGTCCAGCCGCAGCAATGACACCTGTCGCAAGTGCTGCTCCTGACAGGGGGGCAGACGCCGCCCAGTAGAAAAAACCGCCAAGACACCCTGCCAGAGCAAGATACGCGGCCCAACGGAGGTGGCGGAAGTTCCCTGCAAGACTGTGTTGCCAGAGGTAGTCGGTCTGCCTCATGTCTGTTCTGGCCCCTCAGGCTTGCGCATAGCGGCGCGGTAGTGGGCGCTGATACCGTTGGCAAAACTGGGTGCTGGCCGCGATGTCGTCTTCACGGTGCCGCCAGAAGTGTTTGTGTCTTTTACAAGCCCACGAAGGACCTCGCTGGCAGGTCCGAACGCTTCGATCACACCCTGACGCAGCACCATCACCCGGTCGCACCTGGCAGCTATGGGCATCCGGTGTGTGATGATGATCACGGTGGTATCCGCCTGTTTCGCCTCTTCCAGTGCTCTGCCGAGTGCAACCTCTCCATCACTGTCGAGATTCGCATTGGGTTCGTCGAGGATCAGTATCCTTGGCGAACCATAGAAGGCACGTGCCAGGCCGATGCGCTGTCGCTCTCCGCCTGACAGCATGGTCTCGGACGTTCCGAGCGGCGTCTGGTAACCGTCTGTTTGGGAGAGAATGAGTTCATGGGCGTGGGCGCGTTTGGCTGCCGCGACGACACCGGCATCATCCGGTGTGATGGAGAACCGGCTGATGTTCTGCGCAATCGATCCAGGAAACAGCTGAACATCCTGTCCGAGGTAACCGATATGGCGTCCCAACTGTTCAGCGTCCCAGGTCTGGATGTCGGCGCCGTCGATGCGGATCGTTCCGCAGGTGGGGATCGCGGCTCCAACCAGCAGTCGGGCCAGAGAGGTTTTTCCTGCCCGGCTTGGACCGATGAGCGCAACGGACTCTCCGGCGGGAATGCAGAAGGACAAACCGCTTAATACCGGTTTGCTGCCCGGCCGCGCACCGGGCGCCAGATAGCTGAGATCCTGCACGGACAGCGCCCCTCTTGGCTCAGGCAGTTTTGTTCTGCGTGACACGTGCGCAGTGAATTGTATCGTGGCGTTCAGTCTTCGCCATGCGGTGTGGGCATCTGCGGTTTGCCGCCATCCGCCAATGAGCTGATCCAGCGGCTGAAGCGCACGTCCGGAAATGATCGATGCCGCGAAGATCATTCCTGCCGTCATTTCTCCGTGCAGAACAAGGATGGCGCCGACACCGAGTATGGAAAGCTGCAGAAGCATGCGAACCGTTCGGGAAAAGGTCCCGAATCCGGTGTGCAGCATCGCGGACCGGGTCTGGATGTGGAGACTTTTGGCAAACAGTCCCCCCCAGTGCTCCACCGCGTTTGAATGCATGCCAAGTGCTCTCACACTGTCGGCATTCCGTGCAAAGGACTGGGCGGTGAAATTCGCTGCTGCGGAAAGGGACGCCGTCTCACGCGCGGATCTGGCCGTGGCAGCCTGGTTTGCTCCCACAAGAAGCAGCAGAACGATAGCGCCTCCAAGCGTGAGCCAGAACAGGGCTGGATGCACCAAAAACAGCAACATCAGAAAAAGTGGAGCAAATGGCAGGTCGAAAAGGGTTGTGAGGCCCTTGGAGCCAATGAAACCTCGAACCGTGGCCAGGTCTCTGAGCGGTTGAATGTCACCCGGGCTCATCCGTCCCGGCTCGAGCAGCGATGCAAACAGTTTTGCACCCAGCTGTCGATCCAGAACCGTCGCAACCCGCAGTGCGAAAAGAGATCGGAAGAATTCGAACAGTCCAAGAAACCCCAATGCTCCGATTGCAATGAGCGAAAGGTAGATGAGGGTCTCCATGCTCGCCGAAGGAAGAACGCGATCATACACCTGGAGGAGGTAAAGCGGCATGGTGAGAAGCAGCAGGTTGGCCACCAGCGAAAAAACACCGATATCAATCATCGCCCGGCGGATTTTCACAGAGAGGCGGGCTTCTGCGGCTATCTCGTTCACCATATCCCGACCTGCTGTCAAAAAACGCAACGCGCCTCCGGCACAGAACCACTACCTGGCCTTAGCCACGCCGCGCGGCCTTCAGCTGTCGTCCCGGTTGAGGGCGCTGCTGCCACCGTTTTCGGTTTGTATCAAACCATGTCACCGATAGGCTCTGGCTCAAACCAGGGCATTTCGTTCGACTGGGTGTCCGAGTGCATGATGTCATCCACCCAACCGAGATCCATCCCCTTGCCTGAATGATCGGGGGAGGATTGAGCCGTGCTGGAGGCCTGTGTCCAGAGCCAGGTCGCAACACTGCCGTAAATGCGCGGGATATGTGCAGGAAAGAGATCAAGCAGGGTTGCGAACAGGTTGCCACCTCCGCTGGCCTGTTCGTTCTCGTGCGAAGTCGTCGTGGTGGTGCCAGGAGTCGCGGGAGCTGGCTCCTGTGACTGGGATCGCGCTGTTCCGACTTTTGTCTGAGGCGTCGCACCGGGAGACGGCGCCAGCGCCTCGAGTGCGTACCACTGTTCTTCACCGTAGAACCAGAGACCGTTGATGTTGCGAAGCGTATCGGAGCCGTAGACCCCATGCGAGACCGTCACACTGCCATCGGCTTCACGGGTGAAGACATAGTCAGTGGCTGCGCCGTCATAGTCGACCTGATTGTACGCGCCGCCTTCGCCGTCCAGAACATCATCGCCCAGATACCCATAGAAGGTATCATCGCCGTCGCCGCCAAGAATGGTGTCATTCCCCCGCGCGCCTCGGAGATAGTTGTTTTCTGCGGAGCCGGTGATCGTTTGTTCCGGTCCGCCTGAGTCGAACAGATCCTCGATCGGGTACCACTGGCTGGCGCCACGAAACCAAACGCCGTTTATCTCGGTCAGAGTGTCCGTTCCCCAGACCGAACTTGTCACCGTGATCGTATCATTGTCATTGAGAACGAATGAGTAGTCGCCGGGCTTCCCGTCATAATCAACCTGATTGTATCCGCCACCCTCGCCCTGAAGAACATCGTTTCCGGCACCGCCATAGAGCGTGTCCTCACCTTCTCCGCCCAATATCCGGTCATCCCCACTCGTCCCTTCGATGGAGTCATTGCCGCTGGTGCCGGAAATCTGATTGTAGTGGCTTGCGAGCAGCGCTTCGACATTGATGCTCTTGTCTGCCTCATCGTCTGGCGCATCGAAAATGATCCATTCGGCATGGGTAATCAGATTCCAGACACCGGGGCCGCCCACCTGAACAGTCAGCCCATCGACGGAAATGTCGTGGTCGCTCATGCGACCATCAATGATCACCGTGTCGGTCCCTTCACCCGCATGGATCTCATTGGAACCCCAGCTTGGAAAAATGACGTCATCACCGTCGCCACCAAATATCCGGTCACCTTCGTCCAGGCCAAAGATCGTGTCGTTGCCTGCATAGCCGTGGATGGCATCCTTGCCGTTGGTACCATAGAGCGTGTCGTTCCCAGACGTCCCGTAGACAGGGTTATAAACCGGAACGGGACTGGTCCCGGACAACCCGCCATTGCCGGCATGGATATTGCCATTGGCGAGAATCACGGTGCTGTCATCCACCGTGTAGTAAATCTGTTCGACATTGATGGCTTTCGTGACCTGCCATCCCGTGACTGCGGCTGCCGTGAAGGAGCGACCGTCTCCCGCGATGGTGAAATCGCTGGCTGAACCACTGAGGATCAGCGTATCAAGGCCCGTTCCTCCGTCAACGCGGTTTGTATTGGCGCCTGCATCGATCTGGTCATCGCCGTGATTTCCGTAAATGTCGTCATTCCCATCACCACCGCCGAGAATGTCGTTGTCACGTCCCCCATAAATGCGGTCGTCACCCATGCTACCATCGACGGCGTCATTGCCATCGCCAGCAAACAGGCTGTCATCGAACGCCGAGCCCGTTATCGTGTCATCTCCACCATGGGTCATGACGATATAGCCGACAGTCAGGCCGACACCGTTCGAACCCCAGCCCGTAAGGTTTATGCTGTCGCTTGATACCATGCTGAGGACGCGAAACTCGGATGAGGCAAAATCGGCTCCTGCAGCAATCGCCTCGAAAAGACCGACCACGGGCTTTCTTGAAATCGGTCCGTCGGCGGAAGAGCGTTCGTATAGCCCGAACGAGCCTTCTGCAATTGACGAGGAGCCATCATTTCCCCGTTCCTGATCAAAGCCGTTATATGTATCGTTTTCTTCCTTGTAGCGGCTGTCCAGAACGCTGTGCGCGATGATTCCCTTCAGATTGTCATTGCCCCAGCTGTCGAGAACGCCGAATGCTTCCGCATACCAGTTGGCCTGATCGAAGCGGCCAGCCGCTCCTGCGTTCCGGTAGCCCAGATATGAGGGGACACCGAATTCGGTGATCCAGAGGTCGGCGCCTGAAAATCCATGCTGGTTCAACTGGCTTTGCATCTGATACAGGGCGCCCTGAAAACTATGGTAGTGGTCCCACTGAGCACCGGCCGTTGCTTCATCGCCGATCCACTCGGTCGGGCGAGAGGATGAAGGACCCTGATAGTTGTAGTCGTAGGTCGTGTAAGGGTGAACCGAGAAGCCATCGATACCGTCTCCGCCCAGCGAATTGAGCGTGACCAGCATCCGGTCCATATAAGCGTAATCGTTGTGCGCTATGCCGGCAGCCACGACTGAAATCTTCTGGCCGAGCTTGGCTTCGACCTGGGAAACAGCGCTGCCGGCACTGTGCAGATACTTTGCAAAGGCTTCTGCATTCTCAATCCCGACGACGTAGAAACGCGAAGCGACCGGGTCGCCTTCTCCTCCGTGGTAAACACCGTCGTTCTGGAACGAGAGGTTGGGTTCATTGCCAACTTCCCATGCCGCTATCGTGCTTGCGTACTCTCCGTACTGTGTGTGGACCGCCTCGACCAGCGCACCAAAACGCTCTCCCATCTCCGAAAGCTCTCCATCCGTCTGGGGAGCCTGCGAGACCGGTGCACCCGGAGGAAGAAGGTCCGGTGGTGTCTGTCCCGGCTCGAGAACCACTTTCAATCCCAGGGCCCAGGCTTTCTGCAGGACAGTGCCTATGGAATCGACCACCCACTGTGGCGGCCCCGAAGGATCGACGACGGAAAGATCGAGCGGGACGCGAATTACCTGCGAGCCGCCATCAGCTGCCAGTTGAAAAAGCCTCTGATCGGTGATGCCCGAATGAGCCGGGGATTCGGAACTCCATCTATTGTTGATGGCATGCATGCCGAGAAGAATGTTATCAAATGACATTGTTTTCCCCGAATTCTGCATTTCGCAGGCGTCGGCCAATAATATTACAATTTTAATCAACTTATACAACTATAACGAGATTATACTTTCGCGTGGCTGAAAAAACACTTCGCAGCGGAAAAGGTTGTTCTCACGCAGTCCTGCACTGCGGCGATGAAGATCGCCGCCCTTGCCTTGGCCCTTGGTCCAGGCGATGAGGTGATCGTACCGACATTCACTTTTTGCGCCACCGCGACCGCCTTTGAGCGCACGGGCGCCCGCATCGTTTTCTGCGATATTGATCCGGTCACGATGATGCTCGATCCGAAGGACCTCGAGCGTCGGCTGACCAGCCGCACGCGCGCCGTGGTGGTGGTTCACTACGGCGGTGCCTCCGCTCCAATGGAGACGATCTGTGAACTTGCCGAGCAGCACGGTGTTCATGTGGTCGAAGACGCCGCGCAGGGGTTCGGGGTGACCCGAAGCGATCATCCTCTGGGGACCTTCGGTACCTTCGGAGCCTTCTCGTTCCATGAAAGCAAGGCTGTGTCGTGCGGTCAGGGAGGCGCGCTGCTGGTGAATTCCGGCGATAGGGAACTGCTGAGCCGGATTGACAGCATTGCCGAGCGTGGCACCGATTTTGCCCTGGTCCGATCGGGGGAAAAGGCCTTCTACGAGTGGACGGGTCCTGGTTCCAGTTTTCAGCTCGGGGAGCTGGAAGCGGCAATTCTGCTGGCTGAGTTTGAGGCCTTGCACGAAAATCTGGCTGTTCGCAGAAGGGTGGGGGAGACGTTGCTCAAAGGGCTTTCCGCAATGGACCTGCCGCTTGAAGTTTTATGGTCGGATGCACAAACGGTGTCGAACTTTCACTTCGTGGGAGTTCTGGCAGCGGATACTGACGCTGCAGAGCATCTTTTGGCCCATCTTGGAAAACACGGCGTCGACGGCCGCAGGCACTATGTTCCCCTGCACCTCTCACCCCGCGCGCATGAGATGGGGTATGGGCCGCGTGTCCTGCCCGCAGCGGAAGGCGCCTGGGGCCGCCTCGTCCGGCTTCCTGTCCACACGGGCATGTGTGAACGCGATACCGAGAGGGTTCTGGCTACGCTGGCGGACTGGAATGTTTAAGGCGGGGTTTTGTGTGAAACTGCGCAGGTGGTGCGACCCATGAGCCCAGTGCTCCGTCAGTGCCTTGGTATGATCATTGGAGCGACCACGATCGGGCGCAAGGCGGTGGCGGCGATAGCGCCGCCCGACCACCGCAACCAGTCAGAGCCAAGCCAACCCCGACCGAAGCCGACGCACCCGGCGGGTGTTTTTTCTGTGCGCCCCAATTGCAATGCCTCTTGCTTCACTGTTGCGCCCCGCCGGCTTGACCGATAGGGTCGCGGCCGCATGCGGTTCCGCGTTCCTTGCGGATGAAAAGGGAATCCGGTGCGATCTCCTTGTGGGATCCATTCCGGGGCTGCCCTCGCAACTGTAAGCGGCGAGTTCTTTCCAATGCCACTGGCGGAAGCCGGGAAGGCGGAGGGAACGTCCGAGCCGCGAGCCAGGAGACCTGCCACATGCAACGACCATGAAGCCGGACGAGGTGTGCCGGCAGGAGGCCCAGAATGCATGCAGGCAGCTTGCCGGCACCGAATCCGTCTATCGGGGTATCGAGCCCCGGATCGATCTTACCGTTCCCCCGAATATCCGATCACGCCTGCGAGCCAAATGCGTCAGGAGGGCTCGATGCGTGTTGATCTCGCGGGGTTTGCGCGTGAAGGGACGCTGGGCGATCATGCCGGTCTGATGCGCCTTGTGGAGCGCGCCGATGAGCTCGGTTTTGGCGGAATCTGGTTCAATGAGTTCCACTTCAAACGCCGGTCCATCCCCTACCCTTCGACGCTCCTGCTGGGGGCAGAGGTTCTGGCGCGCACAAGGCACCTGCGGTTCGGTACCTCCATCCTTGTCCTTCCACTCTATCACCCACTTCTCCTTGCCGAACAGATAGCCCAGCTCGATTTCCAGAGCGGCGGACGAATCGATGTGGGTATCGGGCGCGGTACGGAACCCGCCACGTTTGATGCGCTTGGCGTCTCCCGTGACCACGCGCACCAGCGTTTTACGGAAGCGTTGCGGATCATGATCGATGCGTGGACGGGCCAGCGGTGTTCGGCAACCTCCGGGCCCTGGCATTTCTCAGATATCGCCGTTGGGCCGCCGCCGGTCCAGAAACCTCATCCTCCCATCTATGTTGCGGGGGTTTCCGAAGAGACGGTCGACATCGCTGCCAGCAACGGGTTTCCACTGCTTCTCAGCCTGGAGCCGAACGAGGCACGCCAGTTGCCGGTTTTTCACGCGGCGCTTGAGAGGCATGGAGGCCTCCGCGACCCGCTAGCTGCGTCGTCACTGTCGCGATACACGGTCATTGCTGCCACCAGAGCGAAGGCTCTTGAACAGGTAGAGGATCTTCTGGAGCGCCTTAATGCGAGGCGGGCCGAAAGGGCCATAGCCCGAGGTGCAAATCCGCCGCCCCCGCGTGATCGCGCCAGCATGTTGTCGGATTTCACCATCGCCGGTACGCCGGACGATTGCCACGCTCAGCTTTGCGCGCTGTCTCAGCGCACGGGCGCGGAAAGCATCCGTTGTCTGTTCAGCGCCAACGGCCTGATTTCCAACGATGCCGCGTTAGCCGGCATGGAGCTTTTTGCGAACGAGGTTCTCCCTCGCTTTCGACAAGAAGACAGCACCCCGAAACGATCTGAAAGCGCCGAGAGAAAGCCGGCCTTGCAAGGAGAGAATTGATGTCCCGTTTTGCCCGACTTCGTGAGCTTGCCGCCACCGGCTTGATGGTGCTTTCGACGGCGGCTTTTGCCGAAGAACCGGAATTTCCCTACATCGACGAAAACTGCGGTTACACCACGTCTTATGAGGCGCCGCCACAAAGGGCAGTGACACTCAGCAACAACGCTACGGAGATGATGCTGGCCCTGGGGCTTGAAGATCGCATGGCTGGCACTTCCTATATGGCGAGCCTCAAGATCAGCCCGCAATACGAGAAGGCGTATGCCCAGGTGCCGGTGCTCTCTCCGCTTGTCGCGACAACCGAGCAGCTGATCGAAACGGAAGCCGATTTCGTCTACGCCGGATATCCCGACGGATTTAGCGAGAGCCGCCATACGCGTGACCAGCTTCATGATCTCGGCATGAAAACACGACTCAACACCGAAGGCTGCAATCTGGGAAAATTCGGTTTCGATCAGCTGTTTTCTGAAATTCGGGCCGTTGCAGCGATTTTCGGCGTGCGGGAGCGTGGTGACAAGCTGATCGCCGATATTCGGAAACGACTCGACACGGTGGAAGCGAAGCTGAAGGGCGTTGAGCCGATTCCGGTGTTCATCTTCAACGGTGGAGAATCCGCACCGCGGGCCGTGCTGGGCAACACCATGCTCTCCCACGTGGTCGAAAGAGCCGGTGGCACCAACGTATTTGGTGACGTGCCAAACCGCTATGGGCAGGTCTCCTGGGAACAGATCGCGGAGCGCCGGCCTGAATATATCGTCGTCTATTACTCGGGCACGGCAGGTGGTCAGGTGGTGGGAGACCCGGCCGGTGAACTTGGCACCGGGCGTATCGAAATACTGATGTCAAACCCGACAATAGCGGGCGTTCCCGGCGTTGCCGGCGAGAAGTTCGTTACCATCGATTCTGTCTGGGGCCAGCCCGGGCCCAGTTCGATCGACGCGGTAGAAAAACTGGCTCGTGCGTTTCATCCCCAACGGATGGCGGACTAGACCGGTGCGGCCCGGATTGGCGATATGCACGCACCGACCCTGAACAAGGACAGGATCGATCGCCACGAAACGCTGATTGCTGTCCTCCAGTCTGCACCAGCTACCCATTTGGCAATGGAGCAGCCTGGCCCGGGATCGGCGGGGCGCCGACGTGGTCAGGCTGCCTATACGCTTGTCATGTTTTTGCTGGTGGTGCTGCTTTCTGGCGCGGCACTGGCAGCACTGATGCTTGGTTCTGTGCACATACCGGCAAGAACAGCGCTGGCCATTCTGGCGAACCTTGTGCTTGGCGATGAGGTTGTCGATCCAGTCTGGCGAGATGCCTATGAGGTCATCATCGTTCAGACACGCATGCCGCGCGTGTTTCTGGCAGCGGTGGTCGGTGCCAGTCTGGGCGTGACGGGGATGACCATCCAGTCGATCGTCCGCAACCCGCTTGCGGGGCCGGGCATTCTCGGGGTGTCTTCGGGAGCGGCGGCAGGTGCCGTGGTCGTGATGCGGTGGGGGCTCGTGGGTCTGGGCGCCTTCACACTGCATATATCGGCGTTTCTTGGCGGGCTTGTCACGCTGTTCGCGGTTTTCTGGGTTGCGCGTACCGGTGGGCATATGACACCGGTGCGTCTCGTGCTGGCCGGCGTAGCAATGAGCGCCATTCTGAGCGCCCTGACGAGTCTGACTGTGCTCACGTCGCCAGATCCTCAGCTCGCTTCCCGGGTGCTGTTCTGGACGTTGGGTGGGTTCGGAACCGCGCAGTGGAAGCTCATACCGGTGCCCCTTGTTGCTCTTGTGCTAGGACTTGGTGTGATGCTGGTACAGGCGCGCAGGCTCAATCTTCTCATGGCCGGCGATGAAAGCGCAATTGCACTGGGGCTGAACGTGCAGCGTTTTCGCCAGAGCATGTTTGTGCTCTCCGCGGCGCTCACAGGCATTACTGTCGCTGTCTCCGGCGTGATCGGTTTTGTGGGGCTCATCATGCCCCACATCGTTCGCTTTATCGTGGGTGCGGATCACCGTCGCGCGCTTCCTGCCGTGGCGGTTCTTGGGGCAGCCTTCACGATTGCCGCCGACCTTGCCGCTCGCAGTGTGATCGCACCTCTGGAACTTCCGGTTGGCATCGTGACCGCGCTTGTCGGTGGCCCTTTCTTCATCTGGCTTCTGCGTCGGGACGCGCGCACGCTGGGAGGCGCCCGGTGATCGGTTGCCCTGGCACACTCGAAATGCGCTCGGTCTGCTTCCGGGTGGGCGAAAAGGTTCTGGTGGACGATGTTTCCCTCCGTGTCGAAGCGGGTGAAATGATCGGTCTTCTGGGCCCCAACGGAGCAGGCAAGTCGAGCCTCCTGCGAACGATCTACCGGATCAACCGCCCGTCCATGGGAGCGGTGCTCGTCAATGGCAAAGACGCTTGGCAGCAGTCAACGAAATGGATGGCGCGCAATGTCGGCGCGGTGTTGCAGGACATGCCGGCAGAGTTTCCGCTCACGGTGCAGGATGTCGTTGCCATGGGGCGTACCGCACACAAGGGGTTTCTTGAACCGGATACCACACACGACCGCGTCCTCATCGCCGCGGCGCTGGAACTGCTCGGTCTCGCCGATTTGCAGGAACGCGCATTCCGAACATTGTCGGGAGGGGAGAGACAAAGGGTGCTGGTCGCCCGGGCGCTGGTGCAGCAGCCACGTCTCCTGGTACTGGATGAACCAACCAACCATCTCGACATCCATCACCAGCTCCAGCTTCTTCGGTTCATGCGCGGGCTTGGCAGCACGGTGGTGGCCGCACTTCACGACCTCAATCTCGCAGCCATGTTCTGTGATCGCCTTTTTGTCATTCATCATGGGCGGCTGGTGGCGTCGGGGCCTCCGGAGACGGTGTTGAAACCGGATCTCCTGAAGCGCGTATACCGGATTGACGCCTCGATCACCGCCCATCCGGAGACTGGGACTGTCTGGGTCATGCCATCGCCATCCGCTCCCCTATCGTTAACGCAGTCTTAATTTGCACGGCGCTTTATGGTGCTGGCGCGAATGGCGTCGAGAACGACGTGATCGGGGAACCGAAACTTTGGCTTGCAGCATCGGCTTCTGCCAGGCCGCATGGATGCGGTTTCAGGAACAATGAGCACCGGCAGGGCACAACACCAGCCCGCGGGAGCGACCTTCATTGAGCGCGCGGTGGCTACAGGACAACCTGCAACGGTCATAGCAGCCATTTTGCTCACCGTACTTCTGGTTTCCTTTCGACCGTTTCAGCCCTCCGGCCCGGAACTGACCGGTAGCGGAGGAGACATCGTCAATCAGCTGGGGTTTGGCGGGCTGGGAGCCGTGGCGCTGATGTCGCTACTCACACTCGTCGACCGGCGCGTGCTTGTCGCGCTGCTCAGCCCCTGGTGGCTACTGCTTCTGGGGTTTCTTGCAATCGCAACCCTGAACACGCCCGTCCCCACCGATACGATGCGTACGGTGGCCTTCTCCATAATCGGCATTCTCACGGTCGCGGCAATCCTGACGCTGCCGCGCGATGCGGATGCTTTCTCGCGGGTGCTGGTTTTTGCCGGGTTCGTGATTCTTGGCCTGTCCTATTTCGGAGTTTTCGCTCTGCGGGAGGTGGCGGTCCACCAGGGCCCTATGACCTCGAGTCCCAGCATGCCGGCCTCTGGCGCGGGGTCTTCACGCACAAGAACATTGCCGGTCCAGTGATGGCTGGCCTCTCTTTTGCGGGGCTTTATCTCTGGCGCAGGGGCTGGCGCTGGTCTGGCGGCCTGATGGCACTTCTTGCAATGATCTTCGTGTTTCACACGGGATCAAAGACAACGACCGCCACCGTTCCGCTGGCCGGCATGCTCATTGCGCTGCCGGGAATCTTCGGGGTGAGGGGGCTGGTGCCTTTCCTCGTGGTTTCGGCCGTCAGCGTGCTTGCCGTTGCCACACTGGGCATTGTCTTCATTGAGCCTGTCAAGGAATTCGCAGCAGAGCTGGCGCCTGATTTGACCTATACGGGGCGCACACCCATCTGGGATTTCGCGGGCGGGATGATCGCGCAGAAACCTCTTTTCGGTTATGGATTCGAGAATTTCTGGCTAACGGATACGGTCTTCAACACCGATCACCCATTTGATCGCTCCTGGGATATCCGCGGCACGGTTCACGGCCACAACGGATATATCGATCTGGCCCTCGGAATGGGTCTGCTCGCATTGGGCGTCGCAATCATCACCTTTGTTTTCGTGCCGCTTCACGATTTCATGAATGCCCCCCGGGACCGGGAGAATATCTTTCTCGCGGACTTCTTCATGATGATCGTGACGTTCAGCCTGTTCAACGCATTTCTTGAGAGCTTCTTTTTCCGCAGGGCCGATCCTGTATGGATGATGTTCGTGATGGCCGTACTGGGATTGCGACTGGTGGCGCGCTTCAGGGTGCCCTCAAACTCCCTGCGTTGACGCGCAATTTCGTTACACAGCCCGAGTGTCATGGAGACGCTTGAAAGGCCTGCCTGCTGCATAAGGGCGCACCGTCCCAAGGCAGTCTTGCGCCCCGCCCAATCCGTCTCTACAAAGATTTCAGTAATTTCTGAAATGAATGTCAGGCCTGTTCGAGATGAACCTCCCCCCGCTTCTACAATCCTTCGTGTTGCATTTTGGCGAAATGGGCAGCCGCTGGGGGATCAACCGCACGGTCGGACAGATCTACGCCCTGCTTTATGCTTCATCGAAACCGCTCTGTGCCGACGACATCGTTGAAGCGCTCTCGATTTCGCGATCAAACGTCTCGATGAGCCTGCGCGAGCTGCAGGCTTGGAATCTGGTTGTCCTGAAACATATTCCCGGGGATCGTCGTGACTTTTTCACGACGCCCGATGATGTTTGGGAAATCCTGCGCACTCTCGCGGAAGAACGCAAGAAGCGCGAAGTCGATCCGACACTTTCGGTGCTGCGTGAGCTTTTGATGCAGACCCCCGGCAGTGAGGAGGAGCGCCATGCCCAGGCGAAACTCGCCGAAATGCAGTCGCTGATCGAGCAACTGACGAAGTGGTATGACGATGTGAAGCATCTGGAGACCGAGCAGCTTGCTACACTGCTTAACCTCGGCGCCAAGGTGACAAAACTGCTCGATGCCAAGGATCGGATCGTATCGCTTGGCCGGAGGCGATCGGAGTCGCGGACATCATGACAACGTTTGATGCTGCCTCGCTGGAACGCAGAGTGTCGCCGGTCGGCAGAGCCGCTTCCGGCACGCCATCGTCTGCACGTGAAGGCAACGCCGTTGGCTCAGAAATGCATGTCAGCCGGACGGCGGTGTTCCTGCAGGTGCTTGCGTCTCTCCTGTGGTTGCCCCAGGCAGCGCTCCTGGCCATGGCGATTGGTGGCATCGCGTCTGGCGCAAGCGCATCGGCGGCGTGGCCTCCAGCACTTGGCATACTACTCCTCGGTGTGTTGCGGGCACTGGTCGATGGCGTTGGAAGCCGCATTGCCTTCCAGCAGGCACGGCGTCAGTTGAGCGCATTGCGTGGGAAGGCAGTGGCGGCAGTGGCCGAAACCTCGCCCTTCGATCTGAACGCACCTTCTTCCGGGCTGGCCGCAAGCACACTTGCCGAGCAGGCGGAAGCCATCGTTCCATATGTGGCGCGGTTCAGGCCGGCGCGCCTGAAGGCGGCAGTCGTTCCGTTGGCGATCCTGGCCTGTGTCTTGCCATTTTCATGGGCGGCCGGTTTTGTCTTGATGCTCGCTGCGCCGCTCATCCCCGTGTTCATGGTGCTTGTGGGTTGGCGTGCCAAACAGGCGAGTGAAGAACAATTGGCCGAGATGGGCAGCATGAATGCGTTTCTCATGGATCGGCTGCGCGGCTTGACCACGATTCGCAGTTTTGATGCCCAGGATCGCACTGCCGATCGATTACGTCGCAGCGCCGAGGACCTGCGCAAACGCACAATGGCCGTGCTTCGCATAGCTTTTCTTTCATCGGCCGTGCTCGAACTCTTTGCCGCGCTCGGCGTGGCAATGGTTGCGGTCTATGTGGGGTTCCATCTGCTGGGCGAGCTGAATTTTGGTGCTTGGGGTGGTCGGCTGAGCCTTGCCGAAGGTCTCTTCATTCTGCTCATCGCCCCATCCTTTTTCGAGCCCTTACGCGATCTCTCCGCAGTATGGCACGATCGCGCAGCAGGACAGGCTGCGCTCCAAGCGCTGGAAAAGCTGGCGCAGGCCGGTCGCCACATGATCGGAGCACCGGCCTCGTCCCAGCCTCATCGCGCACCAGAGACAGGTGCTCTGTCGCTAGGGGTGGAGAACCTGCTCTTTCGCCACTCACCCGTGGGCACTCCGGTGTTTGAAAGCCTGAGCATCAACATTCAGCCCGGCGAACGGGTTGCGCTGATGGCGCCCAGTGGTGAAGGCAAATCGACCCTCCTTGCTCTGATCGCGGGTCTGCTGTCACCCGATCACGGAACAATCCGGATCGGCGGACATACCATGAATGATTCCAATGCGGCCGCCCTCAGGGCGTGCATCGCATGGGTCGGACAGAACCCACATGTGTTCCCGGGCACGATTGCTGGCAATGTTTCTCTGGGGCGTAAAAATGTTGGGCCGACACAGGTGTCGGATGCACTGGAAACGGTCGGCCTTTCCAAGCTTGCACAAGTGCGCGGGCCTGCAGTGATCGGGGAGGGTGGTTATGGGCTTTCAGGCGGCGAGGCGCTTCGTCTGGCGCTCGCCCGTGCTGCAGCCACACCGGGGGCAGGACTTGTTCTCGCCGACGAACCCACAGCCCATCTCGACCGGGAAACAGCAAGCGGCATAACCGACAGTCTCCTGCGCATCAGCCACGGCAAGACACTGATCGTTGCCACGCACGATACCGTTCTGGCTGGCCGCATGGACCGTATCATCACTCTGGAGATGCCAAGCACCAGCGGAGACGTGTCATGATCGTTTCCCGCAATCTTCGTGCAGTTGCATCGTTGTTCTGGAAGGGCAATCGAAACAGGCTGCTTTCCGGCGCGCTGCTCTCGCTTGCCACGGTTCTGTGCGGCATCGCTCTTCTGGCCCTGTCCGGCTGGTTCATCGCGGCAACGGCAATTGCCGGTCTGTCGGTGGCAACCGCGCTCGCCTTCGATGTCTTCGCCCCGTCTGCGGGTATCCGTTTTCTCGCACTGGCTCGAACCGCTTCGCGTTATGGCGAACGGCTCGTCACACATGATGCGACGCTGGCCGTACTGGCCGAACTGCGCGAGAGACTGTTTCGCGGTTGGGCAGTGCCCGGTGCAGCGCGCGCCATGGCGGCACGGCCGGCACGCCTTCTGTTCCGGCTGACAATCGATATCGACGCGCTGGATTCGCTCTATCTCCGGGTGGTGGTACCGCTGTTCTCTGCGGCTGGCGCGGCATTGTTTGCGGGGTTCGCACTCGGGTTCATCGACCCGCGCCTGGGAGTTGCCGTTGCATTGTTTCTGCTGGCGTTCGGCCTCGGTTTACCCGCCTTTGCAGCGCGGCGTGCGGCACGCCCGGCACGGCGGCGCGCTCATGCACTTGAAAGCCTGCGGGCGCGCAGCATCGATCTGGTGCGCGGCCAGAGTGAACTGGTCATGGCGGGGCGATTATCCGCGCAATGTGGGTCGATTGCTGATGCGGACGCGCGTCTGACAGACGCCGACAACGCCCTCAACCGTACGGAAGTCGTCGTTAACGCCGCGCTCGGCATCGCAGGCGCTGCACTTATGGCAGCGATCCTTCTTGTGGTTGCTCCAATGGCGGAAGCTGGAAAAATTGGTGCACCAGTCGCCGCGCTGGCACTTCTGGTGGGGCTCACCGCAACCGAACCCTTCTCTGCCTTGCGGCGCGGCGCGGTCGAACTCGGACGCACGCTCGTGGCCGTCGGGCGTGTCGGACCGCGCCTGCGCACCACCGAAGAGGCCGCAAAACACAACGCACCTGCGGATGGTGAAACCGCCATCTGCCTGCGGGGTGTGAACGTCCGGCACCAGGTGGGCGGTGAGGCTGCGCTGAAGGATGTGTCGCTGCATGTCCGAAAGGCCGAGCGCATCGCGCTGGTGGGGGAGAGCGGATCTGGCAAGTCATCGCTTCTTGCGGCAATAGCCGGTGAGCTCGCCTCGGAAAAGGGCGAGGTGTCGAACCGCACCACCACCCTGTTCACGCAGCGTACGGAACTTTTTCATGACACGCTGCGCGGCAATCTCGCGCTTGCCAATCCAAAAGCCGATGACGAAGCCATGAATGCTGCCCTCGATGCGGCCGGGCTTTCATCGCTTCTGGCGGCGCGGCCGGCGGGGCTCGACACGATGCTCGGCGAAGGCGGGGCTGGGCTCTCGTCGGGGCAGGCACGCCGGCTTGCACTGGCGCGCCTCCTGCTGCGCGATGCGCCGGTCTGGCTTCTCGACGAGCCGACAGAAGGACTGGATCGTCAGACGGCGAAAGATGTGATCTCGCGGGTTTTCGAATGTGCCTCGGGCAAGACGGTGTTGGTGTCGACGCACATCCGGCGCGAGGCCGAGGGCGCACACCGCATCATTCTCATGCGCAATGGCCGGATCGTTGCCGACGAAGTGCGGGGCACGGCCGAATACGCTTCTCTGCTCGACGGTCTGAGGCCGGATTGAGCTTTCTTTCACGACGACCAAAGGAGCCGGAAAGCCGGATGGTACAATGGAACTGAACATCGTCGATCTCTCGCGGTTGCAATTCGCGATCACCGCGCTCTACCACTTTCTGTTCGTCCCGCTGACGCTCGGACTGTCGGTGTTGGTCGCCATCATGGAGACCGTCTATGTGATGACGGGCCGCACCATCTGGCGGCAGATGACGAAATTCTGGGGCACGCTGTTTGGCATCAATTTCGTGCTCGGCGTGGCCACGGGCATCGTCATGGAGTTCCAGTTCGGCATGAACTGGAGCTACTACAGCCACTATGTCGGCGACATCTTCGGCGCACCTCTGGCCATCGAAGGCCTCATGGCCTTCTTCCTGGAGGCGACCTTTGTCGGCCTGTTCTTCTTTGGTTGGGACAAGCTCTCCAAGCTCGGCCACCTTGCCTCGGCATGGGCGGTCGCCATCGGCTCCAATTTCTCGGCACTCTGGATCCTGATTGCCAATGGCTGGATGCAGAACCCCGTGGGTTCTGCGTTCAATCCCCAGACCATGCGCATGGAAGTCACGGACTTTTACGCCGTGCTCATGAACCCGGTGGCGCAGGCGAAGTTCGTTCACACCGTGTCGGCCGGTTATGTCACGGCATCGGTTTTCGTTCTGGGCGTCTCCGCCTGGTATGTGCTCAAGGGCAGGCATCTGGAGCTTGCCAAGCGCTCAATGACCGTTGCTGCTTCTTTCGGTTTGGCTGCTGCTCTTTCGGTCGTGGTGCTGGGCGATGAAAGCGGCTACCTCGCCACCGAACATCAGAAAATGAAGCTCGCCGCCGTCGAGGCAATGTGGGAGACGGAGCCGGCGCCGGCTTCCTTCACGGCCTTCGGCTTCCCGGATCAGGAAGCCCGCGAAACGCACTATGCCGTGCACATCCCCTGGGTGATGGGCATCATCGCGACGCGCTCGCTTGATACGCAGATCCCGGGCATCGATGAACTGGTGGAACACGCGGAAGAGCGTATCAGAAACGGCATCGTCGCCTATGATGCCCTGCAGAAAATCCGCGCCGCCGGCAGCACGGATGCCATTTCCGACGATGTCAGAACGGCGTTCGAGGAAAGCGGTTCGGATCTCGGCTACGCGCTGCTTCTGAAACCCTATCTCGACGATCCGCGCGAAGCCACGGACGCGCAGATCACGCAGGCGGCAAACGACACGGTCCCAAACGTGCCGACGCTGTTCTGGACCTTCCGCATCATGGTTGGACTGGGCTTTTTCTTCATTCTGCTGATGGGAGTGTTCTTCTACCTGTCGGCGCGACACAGGTTGGACCGCTATCCCTTCCTCCTGCGCATTGCGGTCTTTGCCATTCCGCTTCCGTGGATCGCCGCGGAATGTGGCTGGATCGTCGCGGAATTCGGGCGCCAGCCATGGATTATCGAAGGCGTTCTGCCCACGGCCGTGGCGGTGTCGAACCTTGGCGCTTCCACGGTGCTGATGACGATCGTCGGCTTCTCGCTGATCTACACCGTGCTCTTCATCGTCGAAATGACGCTGATGCTGCGCGCCATTCGCAAGGGGCCTGAACCAGACGAAGAGCCCGAGGCCGAGTTCGGCCCCCGCGCCTTCGTCCCGGCGGAGTAACAACAATGATCCTGCACACTCTTATCGACTATGAAACGCTGCGTGTTATCTGGTGGGGGCTGCTCGGCGTGCTGCTGATCGGCTTCGCCGTCACCGATGGTTTCGACCTCGGGACCGGAACACTCCTGCCTTTCGTGGCGAAGACAGACATCGAGCGCCGCGTCGTGATCAACGCTGTCGGCCCCGTCTGGGAAGGCAATCAGGTCTGGCTGATCCTGGGAGGTGGCGCCATCTTTGCGGCCTGGCCCCCGCTTTATGCGGTGTCCTTCTCGGGCTTCTATCTTGCCATGTTCGCCGTGGTCTTCGCGCTCATCCTGCGTCCCGTGGCGTTTAAGTACCGGTCGAAGCGCGAGAACCCCGCCTGGCGTACCACTTGGGACTGGGCGCTGTTCATTGGCGGTTTCGTGCCGGCGCTGATCTTCGGCGTTGCGGTGGGCAATGTCCTGCAAGGGGTGCCGTTCCGGCTCGAAAACGATCTGCGGATTTTCTACGAGGGCACGACACTGTTCGAACTGCTCAATCCGTTTGCGCTCCTGTGCGGTCTTCTTTCGGTGGCGATGCTCATCATGCATGGTGCGTCCTGGCTGATGATAAAGACCGAGGGACCCGTTGCCGCGCGCAGCCGCGCCTTTGGGAGCATCGCTGCCGTGGCCACCATAGTGATCTTCGCGCTCGGTGGTCTCTGGCTTTGGGCGGGCATCGACGGGTTCCGCATCACCAGCGCCATCGTCACCGATGGCCCCTCCAACCCGCTTGCCAAGACCGTGGTGCAGGCAGAGGGGGCATGGCTCGACAATTACGCGGCGCATCCGTGGATGATGATCGCGCCAGCGCTCGGCTTTGCCGGTGCAGCCCTCGCGCTCGTCCTGTTCGGTGCCCGGCGTGAAGTGCCGACGCTGCTTGCAAGCGCGATGTCGATCATCGGCATCATTTCGACGGTTGGTGTGTCGATGTTCCCCTTCATCCTGCCGTCTTCGATCGCACCCGGCGCGAGCCTGACGGTGTGGGACGCCTCGTCGAGCCACCTGACCCTGTTCATCATGCTGGTGGTAACCGCGTTCTTCGTACCGCTGATCGTCGCCTATACGAGCTGGGTCTACCGGGTTCTGTGGGGCAAGGTCGACGAGAAGGAGATCGAGGAAGGCAAGGGGCACGCTTACTGAGCGCTGCCTTCAAATCAAGAGGAGCTTACGACATGTGGTATTTTGCGTGGTTGCTCGGCTTCCCGCTCGCTGCGGCTTTCGCTGTTCTCAACGCGATGTGGTACGAGCTGATGGATGATGCGGCGAAGAAAAAAGAAGCCAAAACGCAATGAAACCCTGGACGCCGGCCATGTGTCGGCGTTCGGCTTTTGAAGGTTCCGTCGGCAATCTGGCTGCGTTGCTTCGGAATGTTTCCTGCGAATGCGGCGGATGTTGAGCGTTTGCCTCAACCCTGCTTCAGGTTGAAACTTCTTTCGCCATCCGGCGAATTGACCCCGTGCCGCTGGCGTGGTGAAAGCAGTGCATCATTTCTGACATCGGGAAGAGGAGTGTCTGTCAAATGGAAAATCGCGTTGAGCTTCATGGGTTGAAGATTGCGGAAGAGCTGCGCGATTTCGCCGTGAAAGAAGCACTCCCCGGTACGGGCGTAGACCCCGACAAATTCTGGAAGGCGCTATCGGAGATCGTGCACGATCTGGCGCCGAAAAACCGGGCCCTGCTTGCAAAACGCGATGCGCTGCAGGAGAAGATCGACGCCTGGTACAGGGAAAATGGCGCACCGGCCGATCAGGAAGCCTATCAGGCCTTCCTGCGCGAGATCGGCTATCTGCTGCCGGAAGGCGAGGCCTTCTCGGTCTCCACGCAGAATGTCGATCCGGAAATTGCCAGTGTCGCCGGTCCGCAGCTTGTCGTGCCGGTTATGAATGCGCGCTACGCACTCAACGCGGCCAATGCGCGGTGGGGCTCGCTCTATGATGCGCTTTACGGCACCGACGCCATTTCCGAGGACGATGGCGCGGAAAAGGGCAAGGGCTACAATCCGAAGCGCGGCGAAAAGGTCATCGCCTGGGCGCGCGCCTTCCTCGATGACAGTGCACCGCTCGATGGTGCCTCCTGGACGGAAATTACCGCACTTTCGGTTGTCGACGGTCAACTCGTCGCAAAAACTGAAGGCGGCGAGGCGCGCCTGAAGGATGCTTCGAAATTCGCCGGGTATCGCGGCGCGGCCGATCAGCCATCTGCAATCCTGCTCGCCACCAACGGCATGCATGCGGAAGTCGTGATCGACCGCATGCACCCGATCGGCAAGACCGACGCGGCGGGCATTGCCGATGTGGTGCTGGAATCGGCGCTGACCACGATTCAGGATTGCGAGGATTCCGTTGCCGCCGTGGACGCGGAAGACAAAATTGTCGTCTATCGCAACTGGCTCGGCCTGATGAAGGGCGATCTGGAAGAGCAGGTGACGAAGGGCGACAGGACCTTCACCCGCCGCCTGAACCCCGACCGCGAATACACCGCGCCAGATGGCGGCACGCTCACGCTGCCCGGCCGTTCGCTGATGCTGGTGCGCAATGTCGGTCACCTGATGACCAATCCGGCCATTCTCGACGCCGATGGCAATGAAGTGCCGGAAGGCATCATGGATGCGCTGTTCACCGCAGCCATCGCGCTGCACGATGTCGGTCCGAATGGCCGCCGCATGAACAGCCGCGAAGGCTCCATGTATGTGGTGAAGCCGAAGATGCACGGCCCCGAAGAGGTGGCCTTCGCGGTGGAACTGTTCGGCCGCGTCGAGGAAGCGCTCGGCATGGCGCCCAACACCATGAAAATGGGCATCATGGATGAAGAGCGCCGCACCACGGTGAACCTGAAGGAGTGCATCCGCGCCGCGCGCGAGCGGGTGGTCTTCATCAACACCGGCTTCCTCGATCGCACGGGCGATGAGATCCACACCTCCATGGAAGCCGGCCCGATGATCCGCAAGGGCGACATGAAGCAGGCCGCCTGGATCGCCGCCTACGAAAACTGGAATGTCGATATCGGCCTTGAATGCGGCCTTTCCGGCCACGCTCAGATCGGCAAGGGCATGTGGGCCATGCCTGACCTGATGGCGGAAATGCTGGTGCAGAAGGTGGGCCATCCGAAGGCCGGCGCGAACACCGCCTGGGTGCCGTCGCCAACGGCGGCCACGCTCCACGCCACGCATTACCATACGATCGATGTCCATGCGGTGCAGGCCGAATTGAAGAACCGCAAGCGCGCAGCGCTTTCCGATATTCTTTCGGTGCCGGTCGCCACGCGGCCCAACTGGACGCCTGAAGAGATCCAGAAGGAGCTCGACAACAACGCGCAGGGCATTCTGGGCTATGTGGTGCGCTGGATCGATCAGGGCGTCGGCTGCTCCAAGGTGCCGGACATCAACGATGTCGGTCTGATGGAAGATCGCGCGACATTGCGGATTTCCGCCCAGCACATGGCAAACTGGCTGCATCATGGTGTCGCAAGCAAAGAGCAGGTCATGGAAACGATGAAGCGCATGGCGGCGGTGGTGGACCGGCAGAATGCCGGCGATCCGCTCTATCGGCCAATGGCTCCGGATTTCGAAAAATCCATCGCCTTCCAGGCAGCCTGCGACCTTGTGTTCAAGGGTCGCGAGCAGCCCAATGGCTACACCGAGCCGGTTCTGCATGCACGCCGCCTTGAACTCAAGGCGCAAGACAGTGCAAGTAGAGCATCATGACCCGCTGATGGCGCATCGGATTCGCCGGCGGTAACAACAACAGGTCGCCGGACTGTGCCTGAATGAAGATTCTTGCAATCGATACCGCGGCGGCGCTCTGCGCCGCCTGCGTGTTTGGAACCGAAACGGATGAAGAGCTCAGTCGGCACGTGCTGGATCTGGGCAAGGGACATGCCGAACACGTCATGGCCGTCATCGAAGCCGCGCTGAAGACTGCCGGCCTTGGCTATGAGGCACTTGGCGCCGTGGCCGTTTCGGTGGGGCCGGGATCCTTCACCGGTGTGCGGGTCGGCGTGTCCGCCGCACGCGGCCTTGCACTGGCGCGCAGTGTACCTGCCATCGGCATCTCCACACTGGAAGCGCTAGGTGCGGAGGCACGAGTGACGATTCCCGGACGCAATGTCCTCGTCGCGCTCGGGCAACGCGCGCCCAGTCTTTTCGCCGCGGGCTTCGATAGCGAAGGGCACATTCTCCTCGAACCTCAGAGCCAGTCAGCGCAGTGGCTGGCCGAATGGGCCTCTGCCGAGAAAGCAGTGGTCTACGGCGCCGCCGCCAGGTTTGTGGCTGAGGCAGGGGTTCACTCGCTCGAGATCCACCCCGCTGGCGCAACGGCGGACATTTTGACTTTCGCGCGTCTGGCCGCCGAGAAGGGGGCGGGAAGCGAGCCGCCAAAGCCGCTTTATCTGCGCGCACCCGACGCCGCACCGCAGCAGAATTTTGCCCTCCCGCGAAAGGAGGGTTGATGGCCCTCTTCCCGAGAAAACGCGAGTTCGTGGTTCGACCGCTGGAGGTGGCAGACAGTCTCGTTCTGGCTGATCTGCATGCAGGGGATTTTGCCCGCCCATGGAGCGATGCGGAGTTTGAAGCCTTGCTCACCCAGGAGGGGGTGTTTGGTTTCGCCGTTTCCGAGATCGGCAGAAAGCCGCAGCAGATCGCGGGGTTCGTGCTGGCACGCCAGGCCGCGGACGAGGGCGAAATCCTTACCATCCTTGTGGCCCACAACCAGCGCCGCAACGGCCTTGGCCGTCAATTGATGGACGCGGTGCTTTTCAAGATGCACGGCGACCGGGCATCCGCGCTGTTCCTCGAAGTGGACGAAAACAATACGCCTGCCATAACGCTTTACCGTCGTCTGGGCTTCCACCAGGTTGGAGGGCGGCCGGACTACTACCGCGATGCGAATGGTCAGCGCACCAGCGCGCTGGTGATGCGCCGCGACCTGCGCTGAAGCTGTTTCCCGCCAAGAGGAAATGCTGTAAGCGTCCACTCCTCGCAACGGGCCTCAAGGCGAATTCAGGGCTGACCCAAGGCTGATGTCCAGCAGTTTACGTTTCGTCATCGCAATATTGCTTGTCGCGCTCTACACATTGCCGTTCATGGTGGTGCAGGAGATCGCGCTGCGCACGCACCTCATCAGCGATCGCATAATTCCACGGCTGTGGCATAGGCTCACACTCCGCGTTCTCGGCGTGCGCGTGCGCATGGAGGGGGTTCCGTCACGGGAGCGTCCCCAGATGATCGTCGCCAATCATGTCTCCTGGCTCGACATTCTGGTGCTTGGTTCGCTCGACGGGGTCCATTTCATCGCCAAATCGGAAATGCAAAACTGGCCCATCCTCGGCACGTTCGCCCGGCAGCAGCGATCCGTCTTTGTGGAGCGCCAGCGCCGTCGTACCTCTCCCGAACAGGCGCGCGAGATCGCCGAGCGGCTGGCCGATGGCGATCCGATGGTGCTTTTCGCCGAGGGCACCACCGGCGATGGCAACCGGCTTTTACCGTTCAAAAGCACCTTGTTCAGCGCAGCACAGCTGGCTCTTGCAAGCGAAAACGCCGAAAGCGTTTCCGTGCAGCCAGTGGCAATCATCTACCTCAGCAAGGGTGGATTGCGCCTTGATCGACGTGAGCGTGCGACACTTTCCTGGATTGGCGATACCGACCTTCTGCCCAACCTGATAACGGTCTTGCAGGCGCGGCCTGTCGATATCGTGGTCCGCTATGGCGATCCGATCCCGTTTCTGGCAAAAGGCGACCGCAAGACCGTCACGCGTGAGGCCGAGGCGCAGGTGCGCGCCATGCTCACGGCAGGCTTACGCGGCACCGAAATTTGACGGATTCATCACACAGCGAAGAATCGTCTGTTTTTTGACACGCAAAAACGTTAGGAAACCGGCATGGAACAGAATATTTCGCCGGAAACGGGCAGCTCCGAAAACACAGGCGAGGCATCCGTGATGCCTTCCGCCACCAAAAAGGTTTTCGTGAAAACCTATGGCTGCCAGATGAATGTCTACGATTCGCAGCGCATGTCCGATGCGCTCGCAGCCGATGGTTACGCGCCGACGGATCAGATCGAAGAGGCAGACCTCGTTCTCCTCAATACCTGCCACATCCGCGAAAAAGCGGCGGAGAAGGTGTATTCCGAGCTTGGCCGCATCCGCCAGCTCAAGGAAGAGCGCAGCCAGGCCGGCCGCGAAACCGTGATCGGCGTGGCCGGTTGCGTGGCGCAGGCCGAGGGGCAGGAAATTCTGCGCCGTGCGCCTGCCGTGGATCTGGTGATCGGGCCGCAAACCTATCACCGCCTTCCCAAGGTGGTGAAGCGTGCGCTCGGCGGCGAAAAGATCGTCGAAACCGACTATGCCATCGAAGACAAGTTCGAGCATCTGCCGCAACCGCAGAAGCGCGTGGTGCGCAATCGCGGCGTGACGGCATTTCTCACCGTGCAGGAAGGTTGCGACAAGTTCTGCACCTTCTGTGTCGTGCCCTATACGCGCGGTTCGGAAGTGTCGCGCTCTGTTGCGCAGATCGTTGCCGAGGCAGAGCGCCTCGCCGAGGGTGGCGTGCGCGAGGTGACGCTGCTTGGCCAGAACGTGAATGCCTGGCATGGCGAGGGTGCGGACGGGCGCGAATGGGGCCTTGGCGAACTCCTGTTCAGGCTCGCCGAAATTCCCGGCCTCGACCGGCTGCGTTATACGACCAGCCATCCGCGCGACATGGACGACGCGCTGATCGCCGCCCACCGCGATCTGCCCAAGCTGATGCCTTATCTTCACCTTCCGGTGCAGTCGGGTTCCGACCGCATTCTGAAGGCGATGAACCGCAAGCACACGGGTGACGACTACCGTCGGCTGATCGACCGCATCCGCGGGGCACGCCCCGACATTGCCATGTCGGGCGACTTCATCGTCGGTTTCCCCGGCGAGACCGATGAGGATTTCGAGGACACGATGCAGCTGATCCGCGACGTGACCTATGCGCAGGCCTTTTCGTTCAAATATTCGCCGCGCCCGGGAACGCCGGGTGCCGATCTGGGCGACCAGGTGCCCGAAACGGTCAAGGATGAACGGCTCCAGGCGCTCCAGGCCCTGCTCACCGAACAGCAACGCGCGTTCGTTCAGAGCCTTGTCGGCAGCGAGATGGACGTGCTGCTGGAAAAGCCCGGCCGCCAGCCGGGACAGCGTGTCGGTCGTTCGCCCTGGCTCCAGCCTGTGATTGTTGATGAAAAAGCCGGCGAAATCGGTGACATTATTCGTGTTCGAATCACGCAGGCAGGCCCCAACAGCCTGTTTGCCGAGCCGGTGTCGTAAAGGAGAGGCGTTTGACCGCCAGCACTGAGTTGAAGAACCCGCCCTCCGGGGCCTCGGACATGGCACACATCGTGCTGACCTTCGATGACAACAAGCTGGCCAGTGCCCTCTACGGGCCGTTCGACGAGAACCTGGCCCAGATCGAGCAGCGGCTCGGTGTCGACATTCGCTCCAAGGGCAATCAGCTTACCGTCAAGGGAGAGAGCGTTGCTGCTGCGCAGGCACGCCGTGCGCTCGATTATCTCTATGATCTTCTGCAGAAGGGAACGGAGCTCGCCGCGTCGGATGTGGACGGTGCCGTGCGGCTTGCCATCGCCGCAGACGAGCAGCTAACCTTCCCCACGATGGAGAGCAAGGGCAAGCTCGCTGCCGCACAGATTGCCACGCGCAAACGCACCGTGCATGCGCGCTCTGCCAATCAGGACGCCTATATGCGGGCGCTTGAGCGTTCGGAACTGGTGTTCGGCATAGGCCCGGCCGGCACGGGCAAAACGTTTCTCGCCGTTGCCTATGCCGCCATGCTTCTGGAGCGCGGCGCAGTGGACCGCATCATTTTGTCGCGGCCGGCTGTCGAGGCGGGTGAGCGGCTTGGCTTCCTGCCGGGCGACATGCGCGAAAAGGTCGACCCCTATCTGCGCCCGCTCTATGACGCGCTTTACGACATGATTCCGGCGGAAAAGGTGGAACGAGCGCTGGCGGCAGACGTGATCGAGATTGCACCGCTTGCCTTCATGCGCGGCCGCACGCTGGCCAATTCGGTGGTGATTCTCGATGAGGCGCAGAACACCACGCCAATGCAGATGAAGATGTTCCTGACGCGGCTTGGCGAAAATGCCCGGATGATCGTCACGGGCGACCCGAGCCAGATCGATCTGCCGCCCAACACCAAGTCGGGGCCTGGTCGAAGCGCTCGAGGTGCTGGGAGACGTGCCCGGCATCGTTACCGTCCGCTTCGACGAGAAGGACGTTGTGCGCCATCCGCTGGTGGCGGCTATCGTGCGGGCCTATGACAAGAAGGCGCGGGGCTGATCCGCGCAGGCTGATGGACGATATTCCTCCTGCCGGTGAATTGCCGGAAATCGTTGTTGAAGTCGCCATCGAGGCGGGTGACTGGTCGTCGGAAACTGCGCTTCAGGCGCTGGCTGATCGGGCCGTTCACGCGGCTGTATCTGTTATCGGACTTGAGCCGGATGAGGGCGGTGCGATCAGCCTGCTTTTCACTGGCGACGCCCAAATCCAGGTGTTGAATCGCGAATGGCGCGGCAAGGACAGGCCCACCAATGTGCTCTCCTTTCCTGCGCCTGAGATAATCAATCCGGGAGATGAACTGCAGCCCCTTGGTGACATTATTGTCGCCCACGAGACCGTCGCGCGGGAAGCTGCAGAAGAGGGCAAGCAATTCGATCATCATCTGACCCATCTCATTATTCACGGATTTTTGCATATCATGGGATATGATCATGAAACCGATGAAGAAGCCGAAGAGATGGAAGAATTGGAGCGCAAAGCGCTGCAAACACTTGCCATTCAAGACCCTTATGCCTAACTGAAAGGCTCAATTGAACAAACGGCCATGACAGAAAATACGATGATCGCGACGGGCGACATGCCCGCAAGCGAGGCGAAATCCTCCGAGGAGGGGGAAGAGGACTCTAGTAGTTCTACTCAGAACGTCTCCGGAAACCGCCCCTCTCTTTGGGAGAGATGCATGTCTGCGCTCGGTATTCGCAACGGATCTTCGCTTCGTGAAGACCTGGCGGATGCGCTGGACGACAAGACGCAGGATACGGAGGCCTTTTCGCCCGGCGAACGGGCGATGCTGAAAAACATCCTGCGTCTGCGCGAACTGCGTGTCGAAGATGTGATGGTGCCGCGCGCCGACATCGAGGCTGTGGACCTGAACACCACCCTGGGTGAGCTGCTCAACTGTTTTGAGAAATCCGGCCACTCGCGCATGCCCGTTTACGGTGAAACCCTCGATGACCCGAGGGGCATGGTGCATATCCGCGATGTGGTCAGCCACATAACGAGAACCGCACGCGCGAAGAAAGGACGCAGCCGCAAGGCACCCGAGCCGACGGCATTTGACCTCGCAAAGGTCGATCTCACGCGGACCATTGGTGAACTCAACCTGCCTCGATCAATCCTGTTCGTTCCCCCTTCCATGCTGGCTTCCGACCTGATGGCGCGCATGCAGGCTTCAAGAACGCAGATGGCGCTCGTGATCGATGAGTATGGCGGCACAGACGGATTGGTCTCGCTCGAAGACATCGTCGAAATGGTTGTGGGTGATATCGAAGACGAACATGACGATGACGCCGCGCTTATCGAACAGGTGGGCGAAGACACTTTCGTGGTTGATGCAAAGGCCGAGATCGAGGATGTGGCAGAGGTTATCGGTGAGGAGTTTCATGCCGAGGAACATTCCGAAGATGTGGATACGATCGGCGGTGTGATCTTCAACGTGCTCGGCCGGGTTCCTGCACGTGGAGAGGTGATTCAGGCCATTCCCGGTTTTGAATTCCAGGTTCTCGATGCCGACCCACGTCGCGTCAAGCGCGTGCGCATCGTTCACAACCGTGCGTCCGAACGACGCAGAAGAGCAAGCTCGCGCCCCAGCGACAATATGTAGCGGAGCGGCCGTTTCCGGGCTTTCAGCACTCGAGCACGCGGCAGTGTATCGATACGGTTTCAAACGTGAAGAAACTGCTGATACTTCTTGTGCTGTGATTCGGGTTTAGCGGATGGGTGGATGGAAAGCCTCGCCGGAAGGGTGATCTTACTGTATGGGTGGCGCCGTTCGCTCGCTGCCTTCCTCGCAGGCGGCGTCGCCGCATTTGCGCAGCCACCTTTCGATTTTTTTGCTGCTTGCTTTGTCGCATTTCCGGTTCTGGTCTGGCTTCTGGATGGAGCCGTTTCCGAGGGTCACGGGCCTGCGGCCCGCATGCTCCCTGCTTTCAAAACCGGATGGTGGTTCGGCTTTGGTTACTTTCTTGTCGGGCTGTGGTGGATCGGAAACGCGTTGCTGGTGGATGCTGGCAATTTCGCTTGGGCCCTCCCCCTGGCACTCGTAGGGTTGCCGGCATGTCTGGCGGTATTCTATGGCATCGCAGCCCTGCTGGCGCGCCTGTTCTGGTTTGATGGTGTTTTCCGCATCATCGCGCTTGCTCTGGCCTTTGGAATGGCTGAGTGGATGCGAGCCACGCTTTTCACCGGTTTTCCGTGGAACGCGATCGGCTATGCGGCCATGCCGACACTGACAGCCATGCAGGCAGCCGGGATTGTCGGCCTTTTCGGCATGAACATCCTTGCGGTGTTCGGTTTTTCAGTTCCCGCTCTCCTGGGCACGCGCCGGCATCTTGTTGCCGGTTTCCTGGCCGCGCTCGTCCTTGTCGGTACGCAACTCGGGTTTGGCTTGATCGCACTTTCTAGCACCGCCGATGACGGAACATCGTTGCAGGTTCGGATCGTTCAGCCGTCGATAACCCAGACGGAGAAGTGGGATGAGGCCGAGCAGAACCGGATATTCGACACTCTACTGGAACTTACCGCGCGCCCGGCCGACGGGGTGGTGGGAAAGCCGTCCCTCATTGTCTGGCCGGAAACGGCGGTGCCCTTCCTGTTCACGGATCGGCCCGATGCGCTGGCCCGGCTCGGGGAGGTGCTTGATGAAGGACAGGTCCTTGTCACAGGTGCGGTGCGCGCCGAGAGGGGAGAGGGGCTCGCAGCCACCCGGTACTACAACTCGGTGATGGTCATCGCCGACGATGGGTCGATCATGGATGCGGTCGACAAAAGCCATCTGGTGCCCTTCGGCGAGTACGTCCCGTTTTCCGGTGTTCTCAAGGCCCTGGGGGTAGAGCAGATAGTTCAGTCCGCGGGCCCTTTCACTGCCGGTGGGCAACGGCGGCCCATCGAGGTCGCTTCCGGGATAAATGCTCTCCCCTTCATCTGCTATGAGGTAATTTTTCCGCAACTGGTTTCCGGCAGCGCGGAGCAGGCCGACTTCCTCCTCAACGTGACGAATGATGCCTGGTTTGGCTTTTCTCCGGGGCCCTATCAGCATTTTCGCCAGGCGCGTCTGCGCGCGATCGAAAACCGAGTACCTCTCGTGCGCGCCGCAAACTCGGGCATATCCGCCGTAGTCGATTCGTCTGGAAGGGTAATCGATGCATTCGACCTTTCAGTCGTCGGGAACCTGGACGTGAATCTGCCGATTTCAAGCAATAAGAAATATTATTTTACAGATGCCGGAACCAATGGGCTGTTTGTTGCGTTGGTGTTCGGGGCGATGCTTCTCGGGGCACCCTTGATCGGGCGTCTGAGAGCGAATTGACATTGCCCCACTCGGCTACGCATAGTGTGTAAGCCGACTACATCTTAATTCGATTGGAACAGGCTTGGGGCTCTGGGAGGTCGAAGACGTAGGTCGGTCAATGGCAACCCCGTGCCGGATGGCGAGGGAATATATGAACAAAAATAAGAAAAAACCGAATCCGATCGACATCCATGTCGGTGGTCGGATCAGGCTAAGAAGAAACATGCTTGGGATGAGCCAGGAAAAACTTGGCGAAAGTCTCGGCATAACTTTCCAGCAGATTCAGAAATATGAAAAGGGCACAAATCGCGTCGGCGCAAGCCGGCTGCAGGCAATTGCATCGGTTCTCAGCGCACCGGTGGCGTTCTTTTTCGAAGGGGCGCCGGGAGGTGACGAAAACGAAGCCGGTGGGGGCATGGCGGAAGAAGGCGCGGATTTTGTCGTCGACTTTCTCAACAGCAGCGAAGGCGTGCAGCTCAACAGGGCTTTCGCAAAAATCTCCGATCCTAAAGTAAGGCGTCGCGTCATCGATCTGGTGAAGGTGCTTGCTACAGAAAACGCGGACTGAAATCGAAGACCCAGTCCGGTACTTTCGTAGACTCCTGAATTGACGACCTACCTGCGGGGAATGGTTCATCCGTTCCCCGTTTTATGTTGCGTTGCAACCGTTTTGCTTGACCTGCCGGGTGCAGCTTGGCTAACAGAAGGGCGCCTGTTGCCGACAGATTGATCGGCTTCTTCTCAGAGGGGATACCCGTGGCGCGCAAGAACTATCTCTTTACAAGCGAATCCGTTTCCGAAGGCCATCCAGACAAGGTCTGCGATCGCATATCCGACGAGATCGTCGATCTGGTCTATCGGGAAGCCAAGAAATCCGGCATGGACCCCTGGAAGGTCCGGGTCGCCTGCGAAACGCTGGCCACGACGAATCGTGTCGTGATTGCCGGCGAGGTCCGCGTTCCCGAGACGCTGCTCAAGCGGGACAGGAATACCGGGGAAGTCGCCAAGGATTCGAAGGGCAACCCGCTCATCAACCCTTCACGCTTCCGTTCGGGCCGCGCGCCGTGCCATCCGTGCCATCGGTTACGAGCAGGACGGCTTTCACTGGAAAACTGCAAAGATCGACGTTCTCCTTCACGGCCAGTCACCGGACATCGGTCAGGGTGTCGACAATGCCGCTGATCGTCAGGGCGAAGAGGGTGCCGGTGATCAGGGCATCATGTTCGGCTATGCATGCCGGGAAACGCCGGACCTGATGCCGGCGCCAATTTACTACTCGCACAAGATCCTGCAGCTGCTCGCAGATGCGCGCAAATCCGGTGAGGGTGATGCTGCCCGGCTTGGCCCCGATGCCAAGGCACAGGTCACTGTCCGCTATGTGGACGGCATGCCGTCGGAGGTCACAGAAATCGTTCTGTCGACCCAGCACCTCGATGCTTCCTGGGATAGCAACAAGGTGCGTCAGGTCGTTGAACCGTACATTCAGGAAGCGCTTTCTTCGGGCGGAATCAAGGTCGCAGACAACTGCAACTGGTACATCAATCCGACCGGCAAGTTTGTCATTGGTGGGCCTGATGGAGATGCCGGTTTGACCGGGCGCAAGATCATCGTCGATACCTATGGCGGCGCGGCGCCCCATGGCGGGGGAGCCTTTTCAGGCAAGGACACGACCAAGGTCGACCGGTCCGCAGCCTATGCGGCTCGCTATCTCGCCAAGAATGTGGTTGCGGCCAATCTCGCCGAGCGCTGCACGATCCAGCTTTCCTACGCCATTGGCGTTGCGCAGCCATTGTCGGTGTATGTGGACCTGCACGGCACGGGGCGCGTTTCGGAAGAAGAGGTCGAGATTGCCATTCGGGAAGTCATGGATCTCTCGCCGAGCGGCATTCGCCGCCATCTCGACCTGAACCGGCCCATCTACGCCAAGACGGCCGCGTATGGTCATTTTGGCCGCAAGGCCAGCCGCGACGGTTCGTTCTCCTGGGAGCGTACCGATCTGGTCAAGACACTCAAGCAGGCCCTGGCCAAAGCCGCTTAACGCGGCTTCAGCCCCTCCCACGGAAGCGCCCGATGTCTGAAGAACGACCCAGCCGGTCTACCGAAGCGTTTTTCGGCCGTCGGCACGGAAAGCGGTTGCGCCCCAGGCAGGGCTCGGCCCTTTCCGCGCTTCTCGACAAGGCTCTGGTGCCGCTGGATGAAGCGGTCATCGACGTGCCGGCTCTGTTCCAGAAACCGGTCGACGATGTCAGGCTGGAAATCGGATTTGGTGGTGGCGAACACCTGCTTCATGAGCTGCAACGCCATCCCCGCACCGGCTTCATCGGCGTGGAGCCGTTCGTCAACGGCATGGCCAAGCTGGCATCGGCAGTCGAAGAGATGGGTGGGGTTCCGGCGAACCTTCGCGTCTACAATGACGACGCAACCGCACTCCTGGATCGGTTGCCCGAATCCTCCATATGCGGCATCGATCTGCTGTACCCCGATCCCTGGCCCAAGAAGAAGCACTGGAAACGTCGCTTCGTGAACCCGGTCAATCTGGACCGATTTGCCCGCGTGTTGCGGCCTGGTGGCAGGTTCCGGTTTGCTTCCGATATCGATACCTATATCAACTGGACGCTGCAGCACTGCGGTGCGCACCCGGCATTCTCCTGGCAGGCGGAATGCGCGGCAGACTGGGCAACCCCTTATGACGGCTGGCCTGGAACCAGATATGAAGCAAAGGCGATCCGTGAAGGGCGAACACCAGCCTACCTGACTTTCCGCAGAAATTAGATTGCCTCCGCCCAGGCAGGGCAATCTGAATGCGCGGTATTGGGGGCCACTTCAGGGCAGCAGAAACGACCTATCCACGCCGAGAAGCATGGAACCGTTCGGGATCGATGCCCAGACGGTGGAGATCGGTGTCCAGTGCGCGGCGCCGGTTTCGCACTGCAGAAGACACTGCGACAGCGCTTTCTATCACGCTGAAAAACTCTCCAATTCCCGTCACGAATTTCCGAGCAGACATCGTTCTTCCTTTCGTTGTGCAATGCAGCATAAATAGGACGGGCGGGGTTTGGAAAGAAGCGGTAATCTAGCAGAGCAGCCATGCATCCATGCGGGGCGGCATGCCTGTCGGGCTGCTATCCGTGCGTCCGGGCTTTTGCTCCGGCGTACTTGAAAAGACCGGTGGGTTCGTCTATATCCAATTCAAATTCTTGGTCGTTATGACGGAGAGTGGGTCCCGCCGGTCCCGCTCTTTTTTGTTAGATGCGTCTGTCCGGAGGTTGGATGACGGCAGTTTCAGTAGACGGGAACGGTGATGACAGGTTGATCCGCGAAAGCGGCATCGAGGCACGGGTCGCCTCGATCATCATTCCCGTTCTTGGTGCCATCGGATATCGGTTGGTGCGTGTGCGCTTGACCGCGCAGGACGGAGCGACGCTGCAGATCATGGCGGAGCGGTCCGACGGCGCAATGACCGTTGAAGACTGCGAGGAAGTCAGCCGGGCTCTTTCACCTGTGCTCGACGTCGAGGACCCGATCGAGACGGCATATCAACTCGAAATCTCCTCGCCCGGTATCGATCGTCCGCTGGTGCGCAAGGCCGACTTTTCCGGCGCTGCAGGGCATCTGGTCAAGATCGAAACCTCGGTCCTGCTCGAAGGGCGCAAGCGTTTTCGCGGCTATATCGTCGAGAGCGACGATCAGACGGTGACGATCGAACCGGATACGGCTGAAGAAGAGGGCGACGAGGATGTCCTTTTCGGAATTCCCTTCGAAGCGATCGCGGAGGCAAGGCTGGTTCTGACGGATGAGCTGGTTCGCGACGCCCTGAAGCAGGAGAAGGAAGAGCGTCGCGAGCGCAAGCGCAATCGCCGACCTTCCGCATCGGAAAGGGCCGCGCAGCGGTCCGAAAAGCAAAACGCAACTGAGCCGGTCGGGGATGATGATCCCGAGACCCACGCTGAAGGAGAGTGATATGGCAGTCAGTGCGAACAGGCTGGAGCTTCTGCAGATCGCTGACGCGGTGGCCCGCGAGAAGTCTATCGACAAGCAGATCGTCATCGCCGCCATGGCTGACGCAATCCAGAAGGCCGCGCGCTCTCGCTACGGACAGGAAACCAACATCCGCGCCGACATCAATCCCCAGACGGGTGAGATGAAACTTCAGCGCCTGATGGAAGTTGTCGAGGATGTCGAGGAGCCGGCGCGTGAGATTTCCATGAAGGATGCGCGCACGCGCAATCCGGATGCTCAGCCCGGCGATTTTCTTGCCGAACAGCTTCCGCCCATGGATTTCGGTCGCATCGCCGCACAGTCCGCCAAGCAGGTGATTGTGCAGAAGGTCCGTGAAGCGGAGCGCGACCGTCAGTATGACGAGTACAAGGACCGCATCGGCGAGATCGTGAACGGCACGGTCAAGCGCGTCGAATATGGCAATGTCATCGTCGATCTGGGCCGTGGCGAGGCAATCATCCGTCGTGACGAGCTGATCCCCCGCGAGATCTTCAAATATGGTGATCGCGTCCGCGCCTATGTCTATGACGTGCGCCGCGAGCAGCGCGGCCCGCAGATTTTCCTGTCGCGTACGCATCCGCAGTTCATGGCGAAACTCTTCACCATGGAAGTGCCGGAAATCTACGACGGCATCATCGAGATCCGTTCGGTGGCCCGCGATCCCGGTTCCCGTGCGAAGATCGCCGTGATCAGCCACGATTCCTCGATCGACCCGGTCGGCGCCTGCGTGGGCATGCGCGGTAGCCGCGTGCAGGCGGTCGTCGGCGAACTTCAGGGCGAGAAGATCGACATCATTCCGTGGAATGAAAATGCGGCTTCTTTCATCGTCAATGCGCTGCAGCCGGCCGAGGTTGCCAAGGTGGTGCTCGACGAAGATGCCGAGCGCATCGAAGTGGTGGTCCCGGATGATCAGCTTTCGCTGGCCATTGGCCGCCGCGGACAGAACGTTCGCCTGGCCTCGCAGCTGACCGGTTGGGATATCGACATCCTGACCGAAGAAGAAGAATCGAGCCGGCGTCAGAAGGAGTTCACCGAGCGCTCCGCTCTGTTCATGGAAGCGCTCAACGTGGACGAGATGGTCGGTCAGGTGCTGGCTTCCGAAGGCTTCACGAGCGTCGAGGAAGTGGCCTTTGTCGAATCGAGCGAAATTGCCTCGATCGACGGCTTTGACGAGGAGACCGGCGAGGAAATCCAGATGCGCGCCCGTGAGTTTCTCGAGCGCATCGAGGCCGAGCACGACGCCAGGCGCAAAGAGCTTGGTGTTGAGGACGAGCTGCGTGAGATCCCGGGCATCACCACCGCAATGTTGGTTGCCGTCGGCGAGGATGGTGTGAAAACCATTGAAGATTTCGCCGGCTATGCCGTCGACGATCTGGTCGGGTGGAAAGAGCGCAAGGACGGCGAGACAACGTTTGAGCCGGGTGTGTTCTCCAAGTTCGACCTTTCGCGCGCGGAAGCCGAGCAGATGGTCGTTGCCGCGCGTCTGAGGATGGGCTGGATAAGCGAGGAAGACCTTGCTCCGGCTGCCGAGGAAGTCGCCGAGGGCGAAGAAGGCGCGGGATCAGCCGAAGGTGAGCAGGCTCCGGAAGCCGCAGAAGGCGCGGACGTCTGATATGGATCTCGCGGAGAACAGAGCAATCCTCGCGGTGCGCGACGTTTGCTCCGCGAGTCTGTGCCAGCCGCATCTCTGCGGAGCCGCAGAATGATAGGCGGCAGTACAAATTGGAGAAAATGTGGACGACATGAACGATCGCACATGCATTGTCTCGCGCAAGGCGCGACCCGCGGAGGACCTGATCCGGTTCGTCGCGGGGCCGGACGGCATGGTCGTTCCCGATCTGAAACGAAATCTCCCGGGGCGTGGGTGCTGGGTCACGGCTGATCGTGTTCATATTGACCGGGCAGCCGAGAAAAACCTGTTTGCCCGCGCCTTGAAGACATCGGTCAGGCCACCGGATGAACTCGGAGCGCTGGTCGACGAATTGCTCTCAAAAGCCGCTCTTGGCGCTCTTGGGCTTGCGCGCAAGGCCGGAGCCGTGGCATTGGGTGCGGCGAAGGTAGAAGCTTCAGTGCGCAGTGGAAAGGCCTATGGCGTGTTGCACGCGCGTGAAGCGTCTCAGGACGGGATGCGCAAGATAACTTCCGCGCGTCACGCAGTGGTCCATATGGGCGGGCCGGCGATACCGGCTTACAAACTCTTTTCAGAGGAAGAAATGAGTTTGGCATTGGGGGCTACAAATGTGATACATGCTGCCGTGTTCGGGCGGGACGCGGGCAAGGCGGCGCTGAAACGCGTTCGTGCGCTCGGAAACTTCCGGGGCGAAAGCGCGGACAAACCGGCAGCGGTTGCGATGGGCACCGCAGAGGATGTGGAATGACGGATACGAAAACCGGTGATGACAAGACGCTTGGCGTCGAGAAGAAGAAGACGCTCACGCTGAAGCGGCCCTCTGTTGAGCAGGGCACCGTGCGTCAGAACTTCTCGCATGGACGCTCCAAGTCTGTCGTCGTCGAGACAAAAAAACGCAAATTTTCGCGGCCTGACGAGCGCACGGAACAGACGCCGGCTCCGGCACCGGCCGCTGCAAAGCCGAAGCCTGCGCCGCAACAGCCCGCGCCACAGCGCCAGCGGGAGCGGCCGCGCCCTCCGCAGGGCGGCACCCGCTCCGGTGTTGTGCTCAATTCGCTGTCCAAGGAAGAAATAGAAGCGCGTCGCCGCGCTCTTCAGGATTCCAAGGTTCGCGAGGCGGAAGAGCGCAAGCGTGCTGAAGAGGAAGCCAAGCGTCGTGCCGAGGAAGAGGCGCGCCGTGAGCAGGAGCGTGAGGAATCCGCACGCCGGCAGGCCGAGGAAGATGCTCGCCTGAAGGCCGAGGAAGAGGCGCGCCGACAGGCCGAAGAGGAAGCGCGTCGCCGTGCACCCGCAGCCGTCGAAGCTCCACCGCAACCTGCTCAGGATGACGAAGCTCGCGCCAAGAGCAAGAGTGCTCCCGTCAAGCGCGTGGCTCCCAAGCCGGAGGTGCCTCGCCCCGCAGCGAAGCCTCGTACGGACGATCAGCGCCGGCGCGGCAAGCTGACACTCAACCGTGCGCTTTCCGACGATGGAGAAACCCGCGGCCGGTCGCTTTCGTCCATGCGCCGCCGTCAGGAAAAGTTCAAACGCGCCCAGCATCAGGAGCCCCGCGAGAAGATTTCGCGCGAGGTTACGCTGCCCGAAACAATCACGATCCAGGAACTGGCACAGCGCATGGCCGAGCGGGCCGTGGATGTGATCAAGTTCTTCATGAAGCAGGGGCAGATGCTCAAGCCTGGCGATGTTATCGATGCCGACACCGCCGAACTGGTGGCCGTCGAATTCGGCCATACGGTCAAGCGTGTTGCCGAATCCGATGTCGAGGATGGACTGTTCAACATCGAGGACAGGGACGAGGACAAGAAGCCGCGCCCGCCGGTCGTGACGATCATGGGCCACGTCGATCACGGCAAGACGTCTTTGCTCGATGCCATTCGCCAGGCCAATGTGGTTTCGGGTGAAGCCGGTGGCATCACCCAGCATATCGGCGCCTATCAGGTCGAGCAGAACGGTCAGACAATCACCTTCATCGACACCCCCGGCCACGCCGCCTTTACGGCCATGCGTGCCCGTGGTGCGGAAGCGACGGACATCGCCATTCTGGTGGTCGCAGCCGATGACAGCGTGATGCCGCAGACGATCGAGTCCATCAATCATGCCAAGGCCGCAGGCGTGCCGATCATCGTGGCGATCAACAAGGTCGACAAACCGGAAGCCGACGCCAACAAGGTGCGCACGGAGCTCCTCCAGCACGAGGTCTTCGTGGAATCCATGGGCGGCGAGGTGCTCGACGTCGAAGTGTCCGCCGTCAAGAGGACCAATCTCGACAAGCTGCTTGAAGCAGTTCTGCTGCAGTCGGAGGTGCTCGAACTCAAGGCCAATCCGGATCGTGCAGCCGAAGGCGTTGTCATTGAAGCCAAGCTCGACCGTGGTCGCGGCTCGGTTGCCACTGTGCTCGTCCAGGCCGGTACGCTGCGCACGGGCGACATCATTGTCGCCGGCAATGAGTGGGGCCGTGTTCGCGCGCTGGTGAACGATCGCGGCGAACAGCTCAAGGAGGCTCCGCCTTCAATGCCGGTCGAGATTCTCGGCCTGCAGGGCACGCCGCAGGCAGGCGACCGTATTGCTGTTGTCGAGAGCGAGGCACGCGCCCGCGAAATTTCGGAGTATCGCCAGCGTCTTGCCCGCGAGAAGTCGGTTGCCCGCCAGGCGGGTCAGCGCGGTTCGCTCGAGCAGATGATGTCGCAGCTTCAGGATTCGGGTCTCAAGGAGTTCCCGCTCATCGTCAAGGGCGATGTGCAGGGTTCGATTGAAGCCATTGCCGGCGCACTCGACAAGCTCGGCACCGAAGAGGTTCGCGCCCGCATCGTCCATTCGGGCGCTGGCGCGATCACGGAGAGCGACGTGTCGCTCGCCGAGACCTCTGAGGCCGCCATCATCGGCTTCAACGTCCGTGCCAACAAGCAGGCGCGCGACGCGGCCGAGGCTGCCGGCATCGAGATCCGCTATTACAACATCATCTACGATCTCGTGGATGACATCAAAGCGGCCATGTCCGGCCTTCTTTCGCCGGAGCGTCGCGAGACCTTCCTCGGCAATGCAGAGATCCTCGAGGTCTTCAACGTGTCCAAGGTCGGCAAGGTCGCGGGCTGCCGTGTCACCGAAGGCAAGGTGGAGCGTGGTGCCGGCGTGCGTCTGATCCGCGACAGCGTGGTCATCCATGAAGGGAAGCTCAAGACCCTCAAGCGCTTCAAGGATGAGGTGTCCGAGGTCCCGGGTGGCCAGGAATGCGGTATGGCCTTCGAAAACTACGAAGACATCCGCGTTGGCGATGTCATCGAGGCCTACCGCGTCGAGATGGTAACGCGCACACTCTAACGTGCTTTAAGTCGCATTGGCTTATGCGGGGCATGATTTGCCCCGCAGCGTTTCGCACTGGCACGGTGCCGCATCCACAATTTACCGATCTTTGCGATACAGATAGAATGGGGTTTTCCCCGCAAGAAGGTGCTTCATGCCGTCTTCCGCCCCCTCACAACGCCAGCTTCGCGTCGGCGAGCAGGTGCGCCATGCCATTGCACAGGCACTGCAGCGCGGCGAACTCAACGACGAAGCGCTCGCCAACACTGTGATTTCAGTGTCGGAAGTGCGTATGTCGCCGGATCTCAAGATCGCCACTGCCTATGTTTCTCCTTTGGGAACGGCAGACAAGGAAACGGTTGTCGCCGCGCTCAATCGCCATGCACGCTTTCTGCGTGGGCGCATCACGCCGGCCCTGCGTCAGATGAAATACATGCCTGAGCTGCGATTCCGCGTGGATGACAGTTTTGATAATTTCAACAAGATCGATCAGCTTTTGAAGTCGCCCGAGGTTGCGCGGGACCTGAAGGACGATGATCAAAATGAAGGTGAGAACTGATGGCGCGGCGCGGCAGGCGGAAGGGACGTCGTATCAATGGCTGGCTGATCCTCGACAAGCCGGCCGGCATGGGCTCCACCAGCGCCGTTTCAAAGATCAAATGGCTCTTCAACGCCGAGAAGGCCGGACACGCCGGGACCCTCGACCCGCTGGCATCGGGCATGTTGCCAATCGCTCTTGGAGATGCCACGAAAACCGTTCCCTTCGTGATGGATGGAGCGAAGGTCTATCGTTTCAAGGTGGCTTGGGGCGAGGAGCGTGCCACGGATGATCTTGAAGGGCCGGTGACAAAGACGTCGGAAGATCGCCCGAGTGAAGAGGACGTGCGCGGTCTTCTTCCCGACTACACCGGCCTTATCATGCAGACGCCGCCACAGTTTTCGGCGGTCAAAATTGATGGCGAACGCGCCTACGATCTTGCTCGTGGCGGTGAAACCGTGGAGATCGCCGCGCGCGAAATCGGGGTCGGGCGGCTTGATCTGATTTCTTTCACGACCGACCATGCCGTCTTCGAGATCGAGTGCGGCAAGGGCACCTATGTGCGCAGTATCGCGCGTGACATGGGGCGCGACCTGGGGTGTTATGGACACATCGTCGAGTTGCGCCGCACAGAGGTTTATCCCTTTCTGCCGGAACAACTCGTCGAACTGTCAGCACTCGAAGAGGCTGCGGAGGCCTGCGATCGGGAAACCGGCGAGTTTGCAGCACTGGACGATTGGCTGCTGGACATTTCAACTGCACTAGAAGGCTTGCCTGAGATCCCGGTCACTGATGACGCGGCCATGCGCTTAAGGCTCGGCAATCCGGTCATCGTGCGGGGGCGCGACGCACCGGTGGAGGCGCCTGAGGCATGGGCCAGCGCGCGCGGTCGCCTGGTCGCCCTTGGTGCGGTCGAGGCAGGTATGTTCAAGCCCAAGCGGGTTTTTGCCGCCTGATACGGTTTCACTGTTGATTTCGTCATGGTGTGAGGCAACCCTTCTGCGTCTCAGGCATTGTGTATGAAAATAGGCAGTGGGACGGGTGTGGATGCACGAGAAGAATAATGCGCCTGCAGCGGGATTTTCAGAGCGTATAAGAGCATTTGCATCGGCGCCAAAACCCATCGGGTTTTTTCTCTTCCTGCTGATAGCTGTGACGATCATTCCCGCGATCGGTGTGTCGGTGGTGCTGCTTCAGAGAAACAACGAGGCGCAGCGCGAAGTCGTTGCCACTCTGGCCGAGGCGATGGCCGGCTCCATCTCCGAAGCGGTGGATCGTGAGCTGAGCGGAATGGCCACCACGCTGCGCGTCCTGTCAACGACGCCGTCTCTTGCCGAGGGCGACTTGGAGGACTTCTACGACCGCGCTAAACGCGCGTTGGCCGGAAGTGGCTCCTACCTTCAGGTTCTCGACGAAAACTACGAGCCCCTGCTGAACACCCGGGTTCTCTTCGGAGACGAACTGCTAGGACCGCCCGATCAGCACACGGCCGCCCTTGCTCTGGAAAGAGGCGTTACGACCACGTCCGACGTTTTCGTCGGCAAGCTCGCTGGCAAGTGGAACTTCAACATCATGAAGCCGTTTTTCCCGGAAAACGGTCCGCCTCGCGTCCTTGTCATGACTCGCCATGCGGATGCACTTGTCGACGTACTGTCACAACAGATGTTGCGGGGCGGCTGGAACGCAACTGTGGTGGACAGCAACGATATCGTTGTAGCTTCATCCTTCCTGTCTTCCGACATCGGAAAGCCATTCTTTCTCGACCTTGAAGGAGAAGGTGTCTATCGGAAGGCAGAGCCGGCCGAGGGGCGCGAAGGCGGAACCTACATCACGATGGTGGAGGAGTCGGGGGTGAGTGGCTGGAAGGCCGTGGTGTGGGCCCCCACCACTGCGATTGAAGAGCCTATGTACCATTCATTGCGCATGCTGCTTGCAGGCGGGCTCCTGGTGATCGCTATCGGTGCCTTCGCCGCCTGGCTCCTGGGTCGACAGATTGCGGGCCCCGTGCGGCGTCTTGCCCGCGATGCGCGCCGCCTTGGGGCAGGTGAGCCCGTGCATGCGATCGAGTATCCCATTGCCGAAGTGACCACCGTTTCATCGGCGCTTGAAGAAGCGGCGCTTGATCGTCAGCAATCGGAAAACGAGATCCGTCTCTTGATGCGCGAGGTGGCTCACCGCTCGAAGAACCAGCTTACCGTCGTGTCTTCCATGGCCAAACAGACGGCACGCAGCTCGCGGTCGTTCTCGGGTTTTCAGGATGCGTTTCAAAAACGCCTCTATGGCCTCGCTCGCTCCACCGATCTGCTCATTGCGGGCGGGGCAGGGGGGGTGGAACTGCGGGAACTGCTAACGGTTCAGGTCGACCCGTTTCGTCCCGAGAGCCCCGACCGCCTCACACTGAGTGGACCGAAATTCCGTCTTGCAAACCAGTCCGCCCAGACCATCGGTCTTGCCGTGCACGAGCTTGCAACGAATGCGGCCAAATACGGGGCTTTCTCAACCGAAACGGGCAGGCTGGAAATCACGTGGAAAGTAAAGGACGAAACCCTGATCCTGACCTGGCGTGAATTTGTTCCCAAAACCCGCCGCCGAAATGTCCGCCGCCGCGGGTTTGGCACCGAAATCATCGAGCGCATGGTTGGCGGAACACTCGATGCGGAGATCTCTCGGGTTTTCCATCGTGACGGGTTGGAATGTGTGTTCACCATCCCTGTCGACCGGCTGGTGCCAGACCTGCAAAAGAGAGCAGGCCGGATGAACTGAGAGGTGTGGCACGAGTGAGGCCTTGCAAATGTTTGGGCTGGTAATCCTATGCGTTTTCGCATATATGCCAGCCATCATTGCGCTATAAATGTGCATTGTTGAATGGCCCCGGCTGGACGACATCCCGGCTGAGGGCGACCCTTTTCCCCAAATCAGAGAAAGGAAACCGATGTCGGTTACTGCAGAGCGCAAACAGGATTTGCTGAAAGAATTTGCCACCGCTCAGGGCGATACCGGTTCACCGGAAGTCCAGGTCGCCATTCTGACCGAGCGGATCAAAAACCTCACCGAGCATTTCAAGGACCACAAAAAGGACAACCACTCCCGTCGTGGCCTCCTGAAGCTCGTCTCCCAGCGTCGTCGTCTTCTGGATTATCTGAAAAAGAAGGATGAAGGCCGCTACAAGACGCTGATCGAGAAGCTCGGACTGCGGCGCTAAGCTGATTTGGCCGGCGGATACCACGGGGTGTCCGCCGGTCTCGTTTGGGCATGCGGAATGTCCGTGTGACCGATGGCTCCGGGAAGGTGCGAAAGCGACAGCGGCTCTGCTGCCATCCTGCACCCGAACAACGGATCGCCGGGGCCCCGATGGACAGGTCATGGGGCAGGATTGCTGGATGCTTGGGGCTGAAAAAGCCAAACCTGAGCCTCCCGTTGTCTTGCCCGTGGCTCGTCCGGAAAATGAAGCCAGCCCGATGGGAAAACGCCGCCAGAATCTGGCGCGCCCTTCGGCGTAAAAGGACAAGATATGTTTAAAGACCACAAAGTAGAGATCGAGTGGGGTGGGCGTCCGCTGACCCTTGAAACCGGCAAAATCGCCCGTCAGGCCGACGGTGCGGTTCTGGCCACCTATGGAGAGACAGTGGTCCTGGCCACGGTTGTTTCCCAAAAGGAGCCGAAGCCCGGCTTCGATTTCTTCCCGTTGACCGTCAACTACCAGGAAAAGACCTTTGCCGCCGGCAAGATCCCCGGTGGCTACTTCAAGCGTGAAGGCCGTCCGAGCGAAAAGGAGACGCTGGTCTCCCGTCTCATCGACCGTCCCATCCGCCCCCTCTTCGTTGACGGTTACAAGAACGACACCCAGGTCATTGCCACCGTGCTGCAGCACGATCTGGAGAACGATCCCGACATCGTCGCAATGGTCGCAGTCTCCGCAGCCCTGACGCTTTCGGGCATCCCCTTCATGGGGCCGATCGGTGCGGCACGCGTTGGTTACATCAACGGTGAATACATTCTGAACCCGCACGTCGACGAAATGGACGAGACCACGCTCGATCTTATCGTCGCGGGTACGGGCGATGCCGTGCTCATGGTCGAGTCGGAAGCCGAGCAGCTTCCCGAGGATGTCATGCTTGGCGCCGTCATGTTCGGCCACAAGGGCTTCCAGCCCGTCATCGACGCGATCATCAAGCTTGCTGAAGTCGCAGCCAAGGAACCGCGCGACTTCACGCCGCCGGATCTCTCCGAGCTGGAAGGCGAGATGCTCAAGATCGTGGAGAACGATCTGCGCGAAGCCTACAAGATCACCGACAAGCAGCAGCGCTACGACGCTGTTGATGCCGCCAAGGCCAAGGTCAAGGAAACCCTTCTGCCGGAAGGCGAGGAAGAGACCAAATGGTCGGCCGAGCAGGTCAACACCGTCTTCAAGAGCCTGCAGGCGAAGATCGTTCGCTGGAACATTCTCGACACCGGCGGCCGTATCGACGGACGCGATCTGAAGACGGTTCGCCCGATTGTCGCCGAAGCGGGCATCCTGCCGCGCACGCACGGTTCCGCGCTCTTCACCCGCGGTGAAACGCAGGCTCTGGCCGTGGCAACGCTTGGCACCGGCGAGGATGAGCAGTACATCGACTCGCTCACCGGCACCTACAAGGAGACCTTCCTCCTTCACTACAATTTCCCGCCCTATTCGGTCGGCGAGACCGGCCGCATGGGGTCGCCTGGCCGCCGTGAGATCGGTCATGGCAAGCTCGCATGGCGCGCCATTCATCCCGTACTTCCGGAAGCGGATCAGTTCCCCTACACGCTGCGCGTGGTGTCCGAGGTGACCGAATCCAACGGTTCGTCGTCCATGGCGACCGTCTGCGGTACCTCGCTTGCTCTCATGGATGCTGGCGTTCCGCTGGCCAAGCCGGTTGCCGGTATCGCCATGGGCCTGATCAAGGAAGACGAGCGTTTTGCGGTTCTTTCCGACATCCTGGGTGACGAAGATCACCTCGGCGACATGGACTTCAAGGTCGCAGGTACGGATGAGGGCATCACCTCGCTGCAGATGGACATCAAGATCAATGGCATCACCGAGGAGATCATGCAGATCGCCCTCGATCAGGCCAAGGAAGGCCGTCTGCACATTCTTGGAGAAATGGCCAAGGCCCTCTCCGAGAGCCGTGGTGAGCTGGGCGAGTTCGCGCCGCGCATCGAGGTCATGCAGATCCCGACCGACAAGATCCGCGACGTGATCGGTTCCGGCGGCAAGGTGATCCGTGAGATCGTCGAGAAGACCGGCGCCAAGATCAACATCGAGGATGACGGCACGGTCAAGATTGCGTCTTCCAACGCCAAGGAGATCGAGGCCGCGAAGAAGTGGATCCATTCCATTACGGCAGAGCCGGAAGTGGGCGAGATCTACGAAGGAACGGTCGTCAAGACCGCCGACTTCGGCGCTTTCGTGAATTTCTTTGGCCCCAAGGACGGTCTGGTGCACATCTCCCAGCTCGCTCAGGAGCGCGTCGGCAAGACCACCGATGTTGTCAAGGAAGGCGACAAGGTGTTCGTGAAGCTGATGGGCTTCGATGAGCGCGGCAAGGTCCGTCTCTCCATGAAGGTCGTTGACCAGGAGACCGGCAAGGAGATCGTGCAGGAAAAGAAGAAGAAGGAAGAGGCCGAGGACGCTGAAGGCTGATCCCGCTTCCCTCCTGAATTAACATTCGGGCGCGCGCCTTTCCTGGCCGCGCCCGTTTTCACATCCGGAACCCGACATGAACGACACGCCGCTTGCCACCCTCCTGTTTCCCTTCGAGCGCGGGTTGATCGACCCGCCGGGCGAGGGGGAGCGTGTGCTTTTCCTGGGCGCGCCGGGGGGGCTTCTGCTGCCGTCCGATTTTTCCGGAAACCTCACCGCTGTTCAGGGCTATCGGCCCGACTATCTGGCGCTCAGCCAGGCTGGCGTGAGCGTGGAGCCCGAACCGGTGGGCGAAGGCTACGATACGGCGCTGGTCCTGCTTGGCCGGCACAGGCGTGAGAACGAGCAGCGCCTTTCTGAGGCGCTTGAGCGCACCCGACCGGGCGCGCTGATCGTCGCTTCCTGCGCCAAGAAGGATGGTGGCGGCAGTGTGCGCAAGCGCATGGCATCGCTCGTGGAACTGGAGGATCACGCCTCCAAACATCACGGCGTCGTCTTCTGGCTCCGGCGCCCAGAGACGCTGACGCCGTTGCTTTTGGCCGAACTGAACGGAACCGACAGCAGAGCGGACGGTTTTGCCACGGCGGCTGGTGGCTTTTCCGATGACGGCGTCGACCCGGGATCTGCACTTCTCATTGAGTGTCTGCCGGACAATCTGTCGGGTGCTGTCGCTGATTTCGCTGCGGGCTGGGGCTATCTCTCGGTTGCTGCCGCCGCGCGAGCGCCCGAGGTGAAGAGCATCGACCTTTATGAAGCACACCATGCCTCTCTCGAAGCGGCGCGACGAAACATGGCGGAAAAAGCTCCTCGCATGGCTGCGCGGTTTTTCTGGCACGACCTTCTGGGTGAGCCGGTGAACGAGCGTTATGACGCGATCCTTATGAACCCGCCTTTCCACCGCAGCCGAGCCGCCGAGCCGGATATGGGCCACGGCATGATCGCCACCGCGGCGAAGGCGCTAAAACCGCGCGGCCGGCTGTTCCTCGTTGCAAACAGGCAGCTTCCTTATGAAGAGAGCCTCGAAAAACATTTCGCGGCGCAGGGTGAACTGCGCCGCGACACGGTATTCAAGGTTCTCTGGGGCCGGAAATAACCGGCCGGGCTCAGTCGTCGCCCGTGGCTGCACTCAGCCGCTTCAGCTCTTCCATGGTGGGCATGGAAACCGTGTTGTAGCCGGAATCCACATAGTGGATTTCACCGGTCACACCCGACGAAAGGTCGGAGAGGAGATAGAGTGCCGATCCGCCAATCTCGTCGATCACCACGGTGCGCCGCAGCGGTGCATTGCGCTGTTGATAGGAGAACATGTAGCGCGCGTCGGAGATGCCGGCCCCGGCCAGCGTACGAACGGGGCCCGCGGAAATTGCATTCACTCGGATGTTGCGGGGACCGTAATCGCTCGCCAGATAGCGCACGCTGGCCTCAAGACCGGCCTTTGCCACGCCCATCACGTTGTAATTGGGCATGACGCGGGTGGAACCGGCATAGGTCAGCGTCAGCATCTGCCCGCCGTTCTCCATCAGTTCGGCCGCCTTGCGAGCGATTTCCGTGAAGGAGTAACAGGAGATCACCATGGTGCGCACGAAGTTCTCACGCGTCGTGTTCGCGTAGAGACCCTTCAGTTCGTTGCGGTCGGAAAAGCCGATCGCGTGCACGATGAAATCGAGCGAGCCCCACTCGTCCCTGAGGTTGTCGAAGACGGAATTGATTGATGCGCTGTCTTCCACGTCGCAGGGGAAGAGCAGTTTCGAGCCGACTTTCTCGGCCAGCGGTTTTACCCGGCGACCAAACGCGTCACCCTGATAGGTAAATGCCATCTCCGCGCCGTGTTCGGCGAGCTTCTTGGCGATGCCCCAGGCAATCGAGTGATCGTTGGCGACCCCCATGATGAGGCCGCGCTTCCCTTTCATCAAACCGTCCATGGACCTAAATCACCCTGCGTAGCGCTGGAAAACGAGCGTGGCGTTGGTGCCGCCGAAGCCGAAGGAGTTGGAAAGCACCGTGTCGATCTTGGCATCGTCGATGCGTTTGCGCACGATGGGTGCGCCCTCGAATTCGGGATCGAGTTCGGTGATGTGTGCGCTCTCGCCGATGAAGCCTGCCTGCATCATCAGGATCGAATAGATCGATTCCTGTGCACCGGCCCCGCCGAGCGAATGGCCGGTCAGCGATTTGGTTGAAGCAATATGCGGCATCTTTTCACCGAACACCTGGCGGATGGCATCGATCTCGCGGGAATCGCCCACCGGGGTCGCCGTGCCATGTGTGTTGATGTAGTCGACATCTCCCTCGACCGTGGAGAGTGCCTGCTTCATGCAGCGCACCGCACCCTCACCGGAAGGAGCAACCATGTCGAAGCCGTCCGAGGTCGCACCATAGCCGGTCAGCTCGGCATAGATTTTTGCACCGCGCGCCTTGGCGTGTTCCAGTTCTTCCAGAACCAGGACCCCGGCGCCGCCAGCGATGACGAAACCGTCACGCGTCACGTCATAGGCGCGCGAGGCGGTGGCCGGCGTGTCATTGTGCTTGGACGACATGGCGCCCATGGCATCGAAAAGGTTGGACATGGTCCAGTCGAGATCTTCGTGGCCACCGGCAAACATCACGTCCTGCTTGCCCCACTGGATCATCTCTGCCGCGTTGCCGATGCAGTGGGCGGAGGTCGAGCAAGCCGAAGAGATCGAGTAGTTCACGCCATGAATCTTGAACCAGGTGGCAAGCGTTGCCGATGCCGTGGAAGACATGGCCTTCGGCACAGCGAACGGCCCGATCCGCTTGGGCGAGCCCTTCTCGATGGTTGTTTGTGCAGCTTCAAAGATCGTGCGGGTGGAAGGACCGCCCGAGCCCATGATGATGCCGGTGCGTTCGTTGGTGATATCGCCTTCTTCCAGGCCGGAATCGGCGATCGCCTGCTCCATGGCCACATGGTTCCATGCACCGCCTTTCGAGAGGAAGCGCATGGCGCGACGGTCCACGATTTCGGCCGGGTCGAGCGTTGGCGCGCCCCAGACCTGACAGCGAAACCCGTGCTCGGCAAAATCTTCCGAAAACGAAATACCCGATTTCGCATCGCGCAATGAGGCCGTTACCTCATCCGCGTTGTTGCCAATCGAGGATACGATCCCGAGACCGGTAACGACGACACGTCTCATGATACTCTCCTTGGACCGCCGGTGCGGCCGCCAGTGATTTGGTTGAAACTCAGGCTTCCTGCTTGGCCAGGCCGACGCGAAGATCCGTAGCAGTGTAGATCTGCTCACCATCAGCCTTCAGCCAGCCATCGGCCGTGCCCAGAACGAGGCGGCCTTTCATGACGCGCTTGAAGTCGACACCGTATTCGACAAGCTTGGTTTCCGGCGTGACCATTCCCTTGAACTTCACTTCGCCGGTCGAAAGTGCCATGCCCTTGCCGGGCAGACCCAACCAGCCGAGATAGAAACCGGTCAACTGCCAGAGGGCATCCAGGCCGAGACAGCCCGGCATGATCGGGTTACCGGGAAAATGACACGGAAAGAACCAGTGGTCGGGCTTGATGGCGAAGTCAGCGCGAATGTAGCCCTTTCCAAACTCGCCGCCCTCTTCCTGAATATCGGTGATGCGATCGAACATCAGCATGGGCGGAGCTGGCAATTGCGCATTGCCGGGACCGAAAAGGTCACCCTGCGCACAGGCCAGAAGGTCTTCATAGTCGTAGCTGTTTTTCGTTTGCGCCATAAATAGCCATCCCGTCGCTGATCCCGGTCGCGCCGGAACCGTTCTTTCATTCTCCGAACTCCCTATCACAGCTTGTTTCCAGCTGGAAACCGCCGTTGTGGGAATTTGCAGATACACGCGCGCTGCGATGGTCAAAATCACCGCTATTGATCGGGGTGCAAGGACCGAATATATGTGGTGCAATGACTTTTTGTGTTTGGAGCCTCAGGAAAGCTGAAGATTCCGGCAACGGAAAAGACGGACGGTTTCATTGACGATATCGAACCCAGAGCAGACTGTGTCGCTTGAGGAACGCCTGAGAAGTGCGGGGCTGCGCCCGACCCGCCAGCGCATCGCTTTGGCCGATATCCTGTTTGCCTCGGGAGATCGCCATGTTTCCGCCGAGGCTCTGCATGAAGAAGCGCAGGCGGCGGGGTTTTCCGTCTCGCTCGCGACAGTTTACAACACATTGCATCAGTTCACCGAGGCAGGGATGCTTCGGATCGTTCAGGTCGAGGGTGCACGGACCTATTTCGATACCAATGTGTCCGACCATCATCACTTCTTCTATGAAGAGGATGAAACCGTATTCGACATCCCAACAGGTGCTGTCGAGGTCCGCAATCTGCCCGAGCCGCCCGAAGGCACGGAGATTGCAAATGTCGATATCGTCGTGAGGCTTCGTCGCAAGCGCCACTGACGTGGCGCCGCGCCCTCATTCCTTGACGGTTTCGCCGGGATAGGCTCCCCAGACAAGCGACTGGTTCACCCAGCCGGAGTGACCTGAGAATTCCATTTCGCACCATTCGCCGTTGCAGCTCTTGATAGAACCGATGGCTCCAGGCTCGATCTGCGCGACAAGCCTTGCGTCCTTCTCAGGTTTCGACAGGAGCTCAATGTCGGCGTCCTTGCCCTTGAACCATGGAGCTGCGATGGCCGTCCGCCTGCCGGAAAGGAGCGCCTGGTTGATCCAGCCTTCCGCACCATCGGCATCGCGCACACGCCGCCAGTTGTCGTATTCCTGAATGATTTCCATGGGCAGCCCGGATTTCAGATACATCCAGTTCACCGCATAGCTGAGACCGGGCCCGATCCGCATGTTCACCCGGCTTGATTTGAGACTCACGAAGCGTGGGAGAGGCAATCCGCTCGGGCCTACCTTGTCATTCGGTTCGGTGTTGGCCTGTGCATGGGTCGTCATGGGGGACGCAACCAGCATTGCGAAAGCGACGATGGCAAACAGTGAACGGAACGGCGCGTTGGCCCGCATTGCAAACTCCCGATAACCTTGTTCTGGCGGAACGGGCGATCCCGCCCTTTTTCTTTGTCTTGGCGCGCGCTGCTTGATAGAGAGAAGGCAGCCCGACCCGGCATTGAAGTGTCGCGTATCTTGGTTAAAGAGGTATCAACGGGGCGTTATTTTGGAGACCATATGACCGCCAGGAAGAAGCCGCTCGTCGTCATCACCCGCAAGCTCCCGGATCAGGTCGAAACGCGCATGCGCGAGCTGTTCGACGCGCGCCTCAATCTTGATGACAAGCGTTTGACGCAGCCTGAACTGGTGGCTGCGGTAAAGGAAGCCGATGTCTTGGTGCCTACCATCACCGACCGAATCGATGCCGCGCTCATTGCCCAGGCCGGAGAGCGGTTGAAGCTGATTGCCAATTTCGGCAATGGCGTGGACAATATCGATGTTGCCGCGGCGGCCAAGAAAGGCATTACCGTCACCAACACCCCCAATGTGCTCAACGAAGACACGGCGGACATGACCATGGCGCTCATGCTCGCCGTGCCACGCCGCCTGACGGAAGGTGCGGAGCTTCTGCGCAGCGGTGGAGAATGGGGCGGCTGGTCGCCCACATGGATGCTGGGACACCGCATCTGGGGAAAGCGGCTCGGCATTGTCGGTATGGGGCGCGTCGGCACGGCGGTAGCGCGGCGTGCCAAGGCGTTCGGCCTTTCGATCCACTATCACAACCGCCAGCGCGTGGCGCCAGCCATAGAGGATGAGCTTGAGGCAACCTATTGGGACAGTCTCGATCAGATGCTCGCGCGCATGGACATCATTTCTGTCAATTGCCCCTCAACGCCGGCGACGTTTCATCTCCTGTCTGCCCGGCGGCTCGAGCTCATGCAGCCGCGCGCCTATGTCGTCAACACTGCACGTGGCGATGTGGTGGATGAGGATGCATTGATCCGCCTGATCGAAGAAGGCAAGCTGGCAGGTGCAGGGCTCGACGTGTTCGAGCACGAACCGTCGGTCAATCCCAAGCTTCTGAAGCTCGCTCAGAAGAACAAGATCGTCATTCTGCCGCATATGGGCTCGGCCACCATCGAGGGTCGTATCGATATGGGTGAGAAGGTCATCATCAACATCCGCACCTTCTTCGACGGCCATCGCCCCCCAGATCGCGTCCTGCCCAGAAACGTATGATCGTCTCATCGGTTGGCTGATTGCGCGGCGCGCAAAGTCCGGCGGCAGCGGCGTTGTGCGTGGTTCGACAGGCTCACCATGAGGAATGGTCGCGCTTGGCAGCTTCCCGGTTTTAGGGTCGCCTCCGGTGTTCCTTGAGGTCTACATCGCCCCTATTGCAGCCTGCGCCATCCCTCATGGTGAGCCTGTCGAACCACGCGGGGCCTAAGTGCAACCGATAAGCGGTAGTCTCAGCCCGCGCGCCGCCGGTATTTCACGGTTTCAAAACGGGCTGCAAGCGCATCGTAAAGCAGCAGGCGACCGGTCAGCGGTTCACCCGCCCCGGTGATCAGCTTGATCACCTCCATCGCCTCCAGCGTTCCCATCACACCCGTCAATGCACCGACAATCCCCGCCTCTGCGCAGCTGGGCACGAGCCCCGCTGGTGGTGGTTCGGGAAAGAGGTCGCGATAACCCGGCAGCGGGTTTCCGTCGCCGTCCCGCTCAAATGGGGTGAGCACGGTCAGTGACCCGTCGAAGCGTCCGACAGCCGCCGTTACGAGCGGACGTTTGACGGCTTCACAAGTGTCGGCCAGAAGATACCGCGTGGCGAAATTGTCCGATCCGTCCACCACGATGTCATAGGCTGAAATGATCCCGGCGGCGTTGTCTGCGTCGAGCCGCTTCACATGCGTTTCCACCGACACATGCGGGTTGATGCGTGCAATGCTGGCCTTTGCGCTCTCCACTTTCTCCATGCCGACATTGCCCGTATCATGGATCACCTGGCGTTGCAGGTTGGAGAGCGACACCGTGTCGTCATCGATGACACCCAGAGTGCCGATGCCTGCACCCGCCAGATAGCTGAGAACCGGTGCACCAAGGCCGCCTGCACCAATCACCAGAACGCGCGCCCGCTTGAGCTTCTGTTGGCCCGCGCCGCCGATTTCGGGCAGCACGATATGGCGCGCATAGCGTTCAAGTTCGGTCTCAGAGAGCGATGCGGCGGATGGCTGCTGGGTCATGTCGCGACCTTATTTCAACGGGCGGTGCATGTCAGGAGCGTTCTTTCATCGTCCCGCCGGAGACGGAGAAAAAACGCGCACGCCCGTCAAGCGCGGAAAAAAGACCGGCCTCCGTACCTGTCATGAATGCCTGACAGTTCAGGTCTTCGAGAATCGAGAAAAGTGCCGCTCGCCGGTCAGGATCGAAATGTGCCGATATCTCATCCAGCAGCAATATGGGTGCGCTGCCGGAGAGCTCGCCGGTGAGCCGGGCGTGGGCGAGGATCAAGCCGACAAGCAGCGCCTTCTGCTCTCCCGTGGAGCATCGTGCCGCCGGCATGTTTTTCGGGATATGCCGCACGACGAGTTCGCTGCGGTGTGGACCTTCAAGCGTTCGTCCCGCGGCGCGGTCGCGCGGTCTTTGGTCTCGCAGAAGACGGCGGAACATCTCCTCGACATCCACGGCAGCACTTCGAGACATTTCGCTGTCGATCAGACCTTCCAGCGAAATCCGGGCATTGGGGAAGGGGCCGTCGCCTGGCAGGCGCTCGTTCATTGCCGCCAGCAATCGCACCATTTCGGCGCGCGCTGCTGCGATTGCGACCCCGGTTTCGGCCATCTGTGTTTCAATCGCATCGAACCACGCCTGGTCGTGCGAGCCGTCCGAAAGCAGCCTGTTGCGCGCTCGCATGGCCTTTTCATAATCAAGCGCACGGCGACCATGGGCGGGGTCAATGGCAAGCACCAGCCGGTCAAGAAAGCGACGCCGGTCGCTCCCTGATCCGGTAAAAAGGGTGTCCATCGCTGGCGTCAGCCATAACACACGCACCCATTCCAGCATGGCATCCGCCGAACGTGCGGCCTCGCCATTGATGCGCAGCCGGCGCCCCGCTCCATCCGGGCCCGAATGCATGCCGGTGGTTCCGGTGCCTATCTCGCATTCGCCAAACGGGCCCTCCAGCCTTGCATGGATCGCGAAGCCGGTTTCCGATCCTTCACGTGCGATATCGCCGAGCGTCGCGCGCCTCAGGCCACGACCGGGAGAGAGGAGGGATATGGCTTCAAGAAGGTTGGTCTTGCCAGCGCCGTTTTCGCCGGTCAGCACGATCGCGCCCGGTGTCAGATCCAGAGACAGGGCGTGATAGTTGCGGAAGTCGGTCAGATTCAGCCTGGTGATGTGAACCTGAGCGATGGCGTTCCGGTCGGGCGCTTGTTCAGCCAAGGGAAGAACGCTGCCAATGCGCGTCAGACGCGCATCGGCATGAGAACGTAGAGCGTGTTCTCATCGCCCTCATCCTGCACGAGGGTGGGAGATCCTGCATCCGCCAGCAAAAACCGCGCCTCGGTTCCTGAAAGCTGCGCCGCCACATCCAGCAGATATCGCGCGTTAAAGCCGATATCGATCGGCTCGGAGCTGTAATCGGCAGCGAGTTCCTCGGTTGCGGAGCCCGAGTCCGGGTTGTTCACGGTAAGTGTCACCTGGCCTTCGGCAATGGAAAGCTTGACGGCCCGTCCGCGCTCGGAGGAGATGGTCGAAACGCGATCCACTGCTGATGCAAAAGTCTGACGATCGATCACCAGCTTCTTGTCGTTCCCGGTCGGAATCACCCGCTGATAATCGGGGAATGTACCGTCAATCAGCTTTGACGTGAGGATGACGCTACCGATCGTGAAGCGGATCTTCGTGTCTGAAAGCTCCACCGAGATTGCGACATCGGGGGCATCGACCAGCTTCTGCAACTCACCCACCGTTTTGCGCGGGATGATGATGCCGGGCATGCCTTCCGAGCCGGCCGGGGCTTCCATCTCGGCGCGTGCCAGACGATGCCCGTCGGTCGCGACAGACCGGAGTTTAAGCCCGCCTTCGGCCTCGATCGCATGAAGGAAAATGCCGTTCAGATAGTAGCGGGTCTCTTCGGTGGATATGGCAAACTGCGTCTTCTCGATGAGCCCCTTCAGATCCGATGAGTCCAGGCGGAAAATGTGGGAAAAGCTGCCGGCGGAAAGCTCGGGGAAGTCGGACTGCGGCAGGCACTGCAGGCGAAAGCTTGAGCGTCCGGCCACCACAGACATCGCATTGCCGTCCTCGTCGGTCTTCAGCATGACCTCTGCGCCATCGGGCAGTTTGCGCACGATGTCGTAGAGCAGGTGTGCGGGCACTGTGGTTGCGCCGGCCTGTTCCACCGTTGCGCCTGCGGCTTCCGTCACCTCAAGGTCGAGGTCCGTCGCTTTCAACTGCAGGCTCGCACCGTCTGCGTTCAAAAGCACGTTGGACAGGATCGGAATGGTGTTGCGGCGCTCAACCACGCGGTGAACATGGTTCAGTGACTTCAGGAGGGTGGAGCGTTCAAGAATAACACGCATGACCGATCAATCTCACTTGAATGAAAATAGCCCGGCAAACTCTGCGCATGCCAGGGCAGCCGTGAACAGGCTTTGACTTTCGCCAAAATGGCAGAAAAACAAGGAGAAACGCAAGTCTGTCATGACCTTACGTCCCGCTTCAGTCGGCTTTCTGGGGAAAACGATGACTGAACGGCGGATTTCTCCAAACGCCTGATGCGACCGGTCTGGGGCTGACTTGCTTCGCCCTCATTCCGGTCGCCCCGCATTCCGCCTGGAGGCGCGATCAGGCCTGGTCGCTGATCAGGCGTTTCAACAGCTCGATTTCCTGCGCAAGCTGCCTGTCGCCGTCGGTCAGGCCTTCGATCTTGCGCACTGCGTGCAGTACGGTGGTGTGATCGCGGCCACCGAAACGACGCCCGATCTCCGGCAGGGAGCGCGGTGTCATCACTTTCGACAGATACATCGCCACCTGTCTCGGCTTCACGATCGTTCGCGTACGACGATTCGACAGAAGCTCGGTCTTGGAAACATTGTAATGCCGCGCGACGATGCGCTGAATGTCCTCGATGCGTACGCGCTTGGGCTCTCCGGAGCGGCAGACATGCCCGAGGATCTCGTCGATCCGGTCGATGGTGATCTGCGGCTCGAAGGAATGCCGGAACAGTAGCTGGTTGAATGCACCTTCCAGCTCGCGGCCGCTACCGGTGACCGAACGAGCCACATGAACAAGAATCTCCTCGGGAATATCAAGCGAGGCATCCTCGGCCTGAGCGCTCGCCAGCCGCTGCTTCAGAATGGAGAGCCGCATGGCAAAGTCGGGTGCACCGATCTCAAGCGAAACACCGCCATTCAGTCGCGATTTTACGCGCGGCTCAAGCGATTCCAGCTCAGAGGGCGGACGGTCTGCCGCAACCACCACCTGCCGTGCGCTATCCAACAGCATGTTCAGGAGATGGCAGAATTCATTCTGGATCGATTTGCCCTGCAGAAACTGCATGTCGTCGATAATCAGAAGATCGATGTCACGCAGCTGCTCTTTCAGCGTCAGAGCATAGTTGTCGCGGATCGCGGTTGCAAAACGCCACATGAAATACTCCGCCGTCAGGTAGACCACCCGTGCCTGCGGCTTGCGGCGCAGCGATTCGGCGGCGATTGCCTGCAGCATATGAGTTTTGCCGAGACCGACAGAAGCATGCAGGAACAGCGGATTGAAGCGGATCGCGTTGGAATCGGATTCGGCAACCGTGCGCGCGGCCGCACAGGCGACCCGGTTTGAGGTGCCTTCGATCAGGGAATCGAAGGTGTAACGGCTGTCCAGCGGCGAACCGAGAATGTTCGATCGGCCTTCAAATTCGGGTGCTCTGGCCGGGCTTGGGCGCGCACCAGCCGTGCTGCCCAGGGTGCCGGTGGCAAGCGAGGTCTGAGGCCGTGCGGCTGCCTTGCGGGCCGTGGCCGGCTTGCTCTCCTGGCTAACGCGCACGTTGCGCGTTGCCGTCCGCACCACGATCTCCACTTTCAGGGTCTCCGGAACCTCCTGCTTCCAGAGTTCGGTGATGAGATCGAGATAATGTCCGTTGATCCAAGAGCGCAGAAAGGCCGTAGGAACTGAAATACGCACGCAACCCTTTGAGGCTTCCATGAGCTTCATGCGACCGAACCAGCTGGAGTAGACCTCGCTTCCCAGGCGCGCCCTGAGCTGCGTTTTCACGCGCTCGAAGGTGGCTTCGGAAGGTCCCGCCTTGCTTTCGGTCTTGGTGACGTTTGTTCGTTCGTTGCCGTCCTGTTGAGACATCTGCTCTTGAAAAGAAAATCCCCCCGTAACTTCCCTTTCGGCGCCGCTATGCAT